>CAMJWL010000136.1 GCA_946409405.1 uncultured Bacteroidales bacterium | reverse complement strand
GGCACGGCACAGAATACGAAATTTCGGGTCGCGACCAATTGTCAGAATACCTCGAAACCCGCAACCTCGCCGAAGGCTATCTTGTAACGTTCTCATTCTTAAAGGAAAAGACCGCCCAAGAAAAGCCCGAATGGATTGAACACAACGGCAAAAAGATTTATGAGGCTGTGATAGACTGCGGGAAGGAATAATTTTTGTCCTGACAATTAATTGTATTGACAACAGATCAACCATTAAAAACTTACACCAATGAAAAAAACATTTTTTACACTCCTGACAATCACAATTTTAGCCGCAACCGCCACCGCGCAAAACATCACCAACCGCACTTGGACTGACGGTCTCGGCGGTTGGTACTGTGACAAGGCCGAAAATGGCAACTATCAGTTCGTTGGCGGCTACACCGACGCTGGCCTCGATTGGGAACTCAAAGGTATCGGAACCGACAAATACAAAGTAGTTGACGCTGAGTTTAATATGAGCGGCAACGGCTGCACTGTTACAAGAATGAAAGTCATCGACGGCTACGACACGGAAAACGTTGTGCTCGTGGCGCGAAATTCAAAAAACGTAATCACTGCACTCTTGGCAGAACTGAAAGATTGGAATAAGGATGACCAACTTTTCCTTGATATGCTCGACGGCATCTACACCGACTCTCAGGGCAAGGAGTACAACTTTGCCCGCGAATCGCTCAACGGCGAGAAGTTTGAAGTGCAGGTCAGCGATGGCAATATGGCACAATGTTTCAAACTCAAAGACGGCAAAATCTATTGGGTAGAGTTCACCGACAAGGGAATCGACCTCTACAACGCCGTTTGGGACGACGATAACCCTGTTGGATATTACAAGATGTCAACGTTTTACAAATCGCTCACCAAGAAAGACCAAATCACCGAAATCCTCACGGGTCAGTACCCTTACACCTCTATGAAATTGGTTTTGCCGTCACAATTGGATTTTTTCACCAAGGCTCAACTCCGCGTAATGCGCAACGAAATCTACGCCCGCCACGGCTATGTGTTCTCCTCCGCCGACCTCAAAGCGCATTTCTCCAAAATGAGTTGGTACAAGCCATTGAACGACAATTCAAAAGTGCAACTCTCACAATTGGAGCAATTGAACGTAGATTTAATTAAGGCGTGGGAAAATAAGAGTGAGTAATCTGCGTTCCTCAATTATCCCCAAAATTTTCCCTACAAAATCTTCCTCGCTATCCACGCGCAAGCTTCGGCGTCGGCGAGGGCGTGATGATGCTTATCTAAACGATAGCCACAAACGGCTGCTACTGTATGTAGTTGGTGATTAGGCAAATGAGGAAACTTTCGGCGCGAAACACAAAGCGTATCATAAAATTCATAGTCGGGATAATCCATCTGATAAACACGGAAAACAGCCTTTAAACAACTCTCATCAAACGGCTTATTGTGCGCCACTAATGGCAACCCGGCAATCTTTGGTTCCACTTGCGCCCAAACTTTCGGAAACACTGGCGCATCCTCGGTATCTTCTTGGCTTAGACCGTGAACCCGCGAGCACCAATAATTGTAATAATTGGGCTCCGGTTGAATGAGCGAATAGAACGAATCAACTATTTCACCATTCCTAACTATCACAATACCAACCGAACAAACCGACGAGCGCTCATTGTTTGCCGTTTCAAAGTCTATGGCTGCAAAATCTTTCATTGTCAAATTTTTTCGGGAAACTCCGCCCAATTTTTTACCACAAAGATAACGTTTTTTAAGATTTGGCTGTGATTTTTTGAAATAATCAATTATATTTGCAGCAAATAATTCGATAGCAATGTCAAAATTAAAGAAATATACACTTGGCAAATGGTGCGCTGTGTTGGCGGCGTTGTTGGCTGTGATGGGTTTTCAAGCGTGCCACAGGGTGCAAAAGGTGGTTATCACCGACGATACACCTACTGATACTCTGAGCACTGTTGTGCCATCTCCCATACACGGCGAAATAATTGCGCTTTATGGTGTTCCGCCGTCAAAATATAAGAAAATAGAAAAACAAAATATTGAACCAAAACAAATTGAAAAATGAACAAACTAAGAAAATTCTTAACAGTTAAGTGGTGCGCAATGCTTTCATCGTTGCTTGCAATGCTTGGTTTCGCTGCTTGTGGCGATGGAAAAAATGATATTCTTGGCCCCGACCTCTACGGACAGCCTTACGCTAAATTTAAGGTTGAAGGTGCTGTGTTGAACGAAGACGGCAAGGGTATCGAAAATGTAAAAGTTTATGTTAGAGAGCATTATGGCGATACAGCAGTAACCGACCAGCAAGGAAAATTCGAGTTTAACTCTACTGATATATTTCCTATGCGTGATTTTTGGGTGATGGCAAAGGATACAAAAGGCAATTACGAAACTGATTCTGTGAATATTACAACCAATTTTGAAGGCGGAGATGGTGATTGGTTCAGTGGTTCATACGCAACTACACACGATTTCACGCTCAAAAAGAAATCCGCAGAGACTACCGACAAAAACACGATACCTGAAAAGTAAAATGGAACTGTCGCTTAAAAAACGCATTGGTCTCGAAATTGCCCGAAGCATCAAAAACAATCGCAAAAAACTTCACGAACTCAGGCAGTTGTTTTGGGAATGTACGCTGCGGTGCAATCTGCATTGTCGGCATTGTGGAAGTGCGTGTTTGCCAAAATCGCAAATCAAGGATATGCCCGCCGAAGATTTTCTAAGGGTGATTGACAATTTGACGCCTCACGTTGACACACATTCGTTGATGATAATAATTACAGGTGGCGAGCCTTTGCTGCGCAACGACATCGAATACGTGGGTCAGCAACTCTACAAACGCGAATATCCGTGGGGTGTGGTAAGCAATGGAATGTTGTTAACTGTTGACCGTCTTAAAGCGTTGATTAATAGCGGAATGAGAAGCGCAACAATCAGTCTCGACGGCAACGAGGACGACCATAACTATATGCGCGGAAACTCCGAGAGTTGGCAGCGTGCCTTCAACGCAATACGTTTGCTCGGCAAGACATCGGGACTCAATTGGGATGTGGCAACCTGTGTTACTCCGCGAAGTCTTGACGGTCTCCACGACCTTAAAAAACGGCTTTATGATGTAGGAGTAGAGAGTTGGCGAGTGTTTTCGGCATTTCCGGCAGGACGTGCCGCAGAAAACAAGGATTTGCAACTCAACGGCGCACAACTCAGGCAATTGATGGATTTTATCATAGAATGTCGCGCCGAGGGCAAGCACGTAAGTTACAGTTGCGAAGGTTTTTTGGGACGTTACGAAAACGATGTCCGCGACAATTTTTATAGTTGCGAGGCGGGCGTGTCGGTGGCTTCTGTTATGAGCAACGGCGATATTTCAGCGTGTCCTGGCATCAGGGCTGTGTTTAGCCAAGGCAACATTTACAAAGACGATTTATGGGACGTTTGGAACAATAAGTTTCAAAAATTCCGCAACCGCTCGTGGGCTAAGACAGGAATCTGCGCCGATTGTAAATTTTTCCGCTATTGCGAAGGAGGTGGAATGCATCTTCATAATGCCGACAACTCACTGATGATGTGTCATTTGGAGAGGTTAAACAGCACTGAGCCTTAACCTCAAAACACAAGCAGCATTATATTTATTCCGACATATTTTTGATATATGGTAACTCCGGCAAGTTTTTGAAACCGTATAACTTAACAGCGTTTTCGCCGAGGAAGGCTGCTTTTTCGTCGTTGGTGAAGGCATTACTCTTGATTATAAAATCATACGACATCTTGTATGTAATGGCGCAGATGGTGCGGGGATAGTCGCTGCCCCACATCAGTTTGTCGATGCCCACAAGGTCGGCGGCTTCGCGGATGGTTTTTACGGCTGAGGGGAACGGGTAAAACTCGCTGTTGTAGAGCCAAGTAATGCCGCCCGATTCAATGAAAACATTGGGATTGCGGGCAAGAAGGATTTGATTTTTCCAATTCTTAGTGGTGGCAAGACCAAAATGTCCTATGGCGATTTTGAGGTTGGGACATTCGATAGCAACTTCCTGAAATTCAGCAATCTGCCTTTCGTTATCGGCAAGGCACATCGAGAAAATCATCTGTTTTTCTTCCATATATTTCATTGCCGGCAGAAGGTCTTTCATCGGTCGGCTGACACGATGTCCAGGAATTGCAATACCTTTGAAACCACGTGAATACAAGGCTTTTACATCGTTTAAAATGTCGTCGGCAGAAATCTGTTTTTCGGCTTCGGCATTTTCGAGACCAAGGCGCGGCATTCCGCAAACGAAGAAACGGTCGGGATATTTTTTTGACACTTCCAAAAGATAATCATTTTGGTAGCCGTCGATAACTTCCTGAACCACAACCGCTCCGCCAACCTGTGCATAATCCATATTAGCAAGGAAAATTTCGGCGGTATTCTTGCCGTCAACCATAAAAGGCGGCAGCATTTGACGTTCGCCGTCAAAAAACATTGAGCGTCCGCGTGTGGTGGTGTAGAGGTGATTACCGTCCACCACGGTATCCTGTTTGAGCCAAAGGTGGCTGTGTGCGTCGATGATTGTCATATTGTGTGTGTTTAGTTTTGGCAAAAATAATAATAATCTCTGACAATCGCACTTTCTTCGATACAATTATTGAAGTAATAAAAAAATAAAATCTTTTTTTTTATATTGAAAACCTTTTTGGTTTATAATTTGTATTTTTGTAACGAAAAAATTTTTAGATTTAAAATCATCGAAAATAGATTTTTATGACAACGAATATACAAGGACTAAGCACCAAGGCGAAATCAAACATACTGTATGTGGTGTTCGCATTTGTGGCAATCATCACTGTTGTGGTGGTGTTGAACATAACTATACGCGGTTTGGTGGCGCGTCAGATTCAGAATAATATAGCAAGCGACCTTATTGGTCTTACAAATACTCTTGACGAGCATTACAACGGTTTCGGCACGTCTAACTTGCTGTTGATACACGTTGCGGAAAGTGTTGCCGAGCAGTCGGGCGGCATCAAGGAAAATGTGTCGCAAAACGTTCAGATAGGCTCATATTCGTTGCCCCAGTGGACTTTGGGTGGCAAGACACTCCACAACAACAACTCATTTTGCAAAATGATAGCCGAAGGAAACAGCGGAAGCCATTTTACGGTCTTTCAAAAACATGGCAGCGACTATATCCGTATAGCCACCACCATCACCGATGCCGATGGCAAACCTGCTGTGGGAACAAAACTTACCGACCCCCAAGTGGTTCGTGCCATAGAGTCAGGATCAACGTTTTTTGCCAGCACCATAATTCTCGGTGTTCCATACGTGGCATCGTACAAGCCGCTTTATATCAACCAACAGTTAAAAGGCATCTATTTCACTGGTCAGGAAGAATCTAAGATACAGGCTCAAAACGCCACGCTCAACGCGCACAACATCATTGACGACGGTTTTACTCTGTGGTTGTCGGACAGAGAAAACAAGTGCTACCAAGGCATTTGGGACAAGATGCCTGACAACATTTACCAAGAGATGATAGAAACCACAGACAGCGAACCGCACCACACATCGTTCCAATACGACGGAAAACATTTTGACATGACCTACATCCACAACAAAAATTCAAAATCGTTTATTTCGCTTGTTTACCCGTCGGCATCAAAATATAAAGGTGTGGGTTCTACGGTGTTGTGGTTGGCGATAGTTATATTAGTGATAATAGTACTAATGATGATAGCATCAAATATCCTTAACAACAGTATATTACGTGCAGTCGGCGGCGAACCTAAAGAGGTGGAGATGTTGGTCAACAATATTGCTAATGGAGACCTCAGGATCAACAAAAGCAGCGCACAAAAAGCCACAGGAATTCTCAAATCATCTTACGAGATGACCGACAGCCTCAGGGGTATTATCGAAAGAATCAACGAAGGTGCCAACAGCCTTCAGGTTTCAAGTTCGGAAATCAATCGCGCCACACAGACTCTCTCGCAAAACGCCAACGAACAAGCTGCCACTGCCGACAATATTGTACAGTCGGTAGCTGAGATTGCCAACGAAGTAAACGACAATGCCAATCTTGCTTCCAAGGCTGACAAAATCACCCAGAAAGTTACCTCAGATATCAAGAAAATCAAGATGGTGCAGGACGAGAGTTTCATTGCAGTCAAAGATATTTCCGAAAAAATCGACATTATCAACGACATAGCGTTCCAGACAAACATACTTGCTCTCAACGCTGCAGTGGAGGCTGCCCGCGCTGGCGAAAACGGAAAAGGCTTTGCGGTAGTGGCAACAGAAATCCGCAAACTCGCCGAAAAATGCAAGAAATCAGCTGCCGACATTATAACGGGTGCTAATGCAAGCGTTTCGGCAACTGCCAAATCTACACAACTGATAGACAACATATTGCCCGACATCAACGATTGTGCCTCGCTAATGGAGCGCGTGGAGCGTTCTGCCGAAAGCCAGAGGTCTACTATACAGATGATTGACATGTCGGTAAAGCAGCTCAACGGCGCAATTCAAAGTAACGCGGCGGCAAGCGAAGAACTCGCCGTAAACGCGGAAGAACTCAACGGACAGGCAGACCTATTCCGTCAGGGCATTGTGGTGTTTAAATTATAATCTATCTAATAATCAAAGCGTTACTCCTGTCTTAAAAATGGCTATTTCGCGGTAGCCGTTTTTCTCATTGTTAACGGGCCCACCGTTTGCCTTTTCGATTACAAAGTCGATGAACTGCGCGGCAACATTCTCCATCTGTTCGTCCTCGGCAATCACTCCGGCGTTGAAGTCAATCCAATTGGGTTTAGCGTTGTATAATGGCGAGTTTGTGGAGATTTTCATCGTGGGGACAAATGTGCCAAATGGCGTGCCGCGTCCCGTGGTAAACAAAACCATCTGACAGCCCGAGGCGGCGAGCGCGGTGGCAGCCACAAGGTCGTTGCCGGGGGCGGAGAGTAGGTTGAGACCGTGCTTTGTAAGCGTTTCTCCATATTTAAGAACATCACGGACGATGCTTTTGCCGCATTTCTGGATGCAGCCGAGCGACTTTTCTTCGAGCGTGGAAATGCCGCCCGCCTTGTTGCCCGGCGAGGGGTTTTCATATACCGGCTGATTGTTGTCCATAAAATATTGCTTGAAATCGTTGATGAGTGCGACGGTCTTATCGAACACTTCACGGCTCTCGCAACGGTTCATCAGAATGGTCTCCGCGCCAAACATTTCTGGTACTTCGGTCAGTACCGTCGTGCCGCCCTGAGCCACAATCCAATCGCTAAAAACGCCCAAAAGCGGATTTGCCGTAATGCCCGAAAGCCCATCGGAGCCGCCGCATTTCAATCCAACACGCAATTCCGACACGGGGATTTCAGTGCGTTGGTCGTGGCAGCAATCGTTGTAAATCTCTCTCAAAAGACTTAAACCATATTCTACCTCATCGCCGTCAACTTTCTGTGCCTCAAACATTTTTACACGGTTGTTGTCCACATCGCCCACAAGTTGGCGGAAGGCTGAAAGTTGATTGTTTTCGCAACCAAGACTCACCACAAGCACTCCGCCCGCATTAGGATGGTGAACCATATTGCGGAGTATTTTGCGCGTATTTTCGTGGTCGCAGCCAAGTTGCGAACAGCCATAATTGTGCGGAAACGCCACCACGGCATCCACGCTGCCAAAATCGCCGCCACGTTCCTCACGGAAACGTTCCGCAATCTTTTGCGCAATGCCATTGACGCAGCCCACAGTTGGAATTATCCAAATTTGATTTCTCACGCCCACAGCACCATCGCCGCGCCTAAATCCCAAGAAAGTGCGCTGACTGTCAGACGGTTTTATCTCCACAAGATTGGGATTGTAGGTGTAATCCGAAATGCCTTCGAGATTGGTTTTCAGGATATTATGGTCGATATGGCATCCCTGTGCCACATCTTGCGTTACGTGTCCGATTGGAAAACCGTATTTGACAACATTTCCACCCTTTGGAATATCCACAACGGCAAATTTGTGCCCTTGCGGAATGTCGTCTTTTAGGGTTATTCCGCCGCTGATATTTATCTTAGTGCCTGATTTTAACGGTGTTAAGGCTACGATAACATTATCCAAAGAGTTTATACGTATATATTGTGCCATAAATTTTACGGTTTGTTTGCGCAAATATACAAAAAGTGTTTTTATTTAAATTGATATGTTAACATAAACTTAATATAAAGGGAGATATGGTTTAGTCTAAAAGCCTTATTTTGCGCTCGATATTTTAATATAAATCTATTAACTTAATAAAATGCGAAAACTTAAATTATTAGGCGCAATATGTTGCGCAGCAATGCTTAGCTCTGTGGCTTCGGCTCAAAACATTACTGTAAAGTCTTTTACCGACAGTATTGGAATTACCAAAAAGGATTTTCCTATATATGCCAAAGTTACAGTTGATTTTCCCATTTCAGGTCCTGAGAATGTGGTAAATTCGGTAAAAAGTTGCCTTGTAGATTTTTACCAACTTAAGGACTCTGACAACAAAGACGGCAAAACATACGCTCACGCTTTGGCTCAACGCCACGTTAACAGACTTACAGAGTATTTCAACGATAGCTATGAAGACGACGATCCATTACCTCCCGAGATTTCGTTAGACTTAACCATTACCAAATCTTACGAATCTAATACTTTAGTAACCTATACGCTTGGCGGTTACGAATTTCTCGGAGGCGCCCATGGAACTCCATCTGTATATGGCGTTACTTTTGTAAAATCCAACGGCGCCGTATTATCCACCTACGATATTCTCGACGAGGACGCGTGGGAAGTAATTCAAGACAAAGTAGCCGCGTCGCTGCGTAAGTATTTTGATGTAAAAAGCAACAATGAGCTTGCCGACGAACTTCAAGGCGAAGGCATTATTTGCAACGACAAGCAGTTTTACATTCCTATGGCAGAAAACCCGCCATTCATCGAAAACGGTGAGTTTGTGATGATATATGCTGAAAACGAAATTGCATCGTCTGCCGCCGGACTGCCCGAAGTTAGAATACCTCTCAAGGATATTCAAAACTCTCTGAAACCCGATTTTGCAAAACTGGTGAAGTAATTTATATCACCATTTTCACTGTATCGCACATACCCTTACATTGAATCATCTCCAAATCCTCGGTTAGCATTTCTGCTAAGCCGGGGATTTTGTTTAGGAAACGAAGGAAGTATAAAAAAGAGGGATTATTGTTCAATAACCCCTCCTTAATGGTATTACGTCGAAATACTAATTATTTGAAAACAACTGTGTAGACAAGTATCTGTCGCCTGAGTCGGGAAGAAGTACAACGATAGTTTTGCCTTTGTTTTCGGGACGCTGTGCAAGTATCGAGGCTGCTTTGAGGGCTGCACCCGACGAAATGCCTACCAAAATTCCCTCGCTTACCGCAAATTTACGACCTTCGGTAAATGCGTCGTCGTTTTCGATGGCTATTACCTCGTCGTAGATTTTGGTGTTGAGCGTTTCGGGAACAAAACCTGCACCGATACCCTGAATCTTGTGCGCTCCGGCTGTGCCTTTTGAAAGTACGGGCGATGTGG
>CAMJWL010000135.1 GCA_946409405.1 uncultured Bacteroidales bacterium | reverse complement strand
TTGTCGCCAGCTTCACCCTTGTCGAGGAGCTTGCGGAACATCTCGATGCCTGTAACAACAGACTTCAACGGAGGTTCGCCTTCCTTCTGGAGACCTACGATTTCTACGGGGTCGTTCATATTGATGACGCCAGTCTCAATCCTACCGGTAGCTACTGTACCACGGCCAGTGATTGAGAAGATGTCCTCAACAGGCATCAAGAAGGGCTTATCAACGTCACGAGTAGGCTGCTCGATATAGTTGTCAACAGCGTCCATAAGTTCCATAATCTTTTCTTCCCACTTAGCCTCGCCGTTCAATGCGCCGAGTGCAGAGCCACGGATGATGGGGGTGTTGTCGCCATCGTAATCGTAAGAAGTAAGAAGTTCGCGGAGCTCCATCTCAACGAGGTCGAGCAACTCGGGGTCGTCCACCATGTCGCACTTGTTCATGAATACAACGATACGGGGAACGTTTACCTGACGTGCGAGGAGGATGTGCTCGCGGGTCTGAGGCATAGGACCATCGGTAGCAGCGCAGACGAGGATTGCACCGTCCATCTGAGCAGCACCAGTTACCATGTTCTTTACGTAGTCGGCGTGACCAGGGCAGTCAACGTGAGCGTAGTGACGTTTTGCTGTCTGATACTCTACGTGTGCGGTATTGATGGTGATACCACGCTCCTTCTCTTCGGGAGCGTTATCAATAGAATCGAAGCTTCTTTTTTCCGAAAGACCTTTCTTAGCGAGCACCGCTGTGATAGCGGCGGTCAAAGTGGTCTTGCCGTGGTCAACGTGGCCAATAGTACCGATGTTAACGTGCGGTTTGGACCTATCGAAATTCTCTTTTGCCATAGTATTTAATTGATTAAATTATATTGTTATTATCTTGGTTATCATAATTTACGCGCACATCCCATAATGGCATACGAAATGTGCGCATAAAAAAAGAGCCAAAGATGAGAGTTGAACTCATGACCCCTTCCTTACCAAGGAAGTGCTCTACCACTGAGCTACTTCGGCGTTATACGGAAACAAACTTCTGACTAAGGCGTTTCCCAAATTTTTTGAGCGGGAAACGAGTCTCGAACCCGCAACCTTCAGCTTGGAAGGCTGACGCTCTGCCAATTGAGCTATTCCCGCGTTATACTGGTGGGAAGTGATGGATTCGAACCACCGAAGCCGAAGCAAGAGATTTACAGTCTCCCGTAATTGACCACTATACGAACTTCCCATTGTATTTTGATAGTTTCTGCATCTTGCCGAACCATTGGTTGGAGCCGGCGGAGGGATTCGAACCCCCGACCCGCTGATTACAAATCAGCTGCTCTGGCCAACTGAGCTACGCCGGCATTTTGATGCTTGAACGTTGTAACTTGTCGAAGAACTTCTGTCAAAAATTTTGTGTCGCCGGAGGCGAACCCCCTTTTGTTTTTTTGACGACACAAAATTATATACAATATTTGAAACCACCAAATTTTTTTGCAACTTTTTTGCAAATTTTTTTCATTTTTTTTTCAGACGCTACATCTGCTTCTCTTTTCGCTTGAGCAACTGACCGCGCAAAGCGTCTAAGGCTGTGTCAATTGACTCCTCGAAAGCCTTCGAACGCTTCTCCGCGAAGATCGCTCCGCCGGGGACCTCGATCCTCACTTTTGCGACCTTGCTGTCGTAGTTGACACTCTGCGAACGCTCGAGCGAGAGGAATACCTCCGCCTTGATGATGTCGTCCGCTACCTGCGAGAGCTTGCCAACCCTCTCCTGGATGAACTCCTCGAGGGTTGCGGCAGGGTTGAAGTGGATTGCTTCGATTGTAACATTCATAAATTGTCCTCCTATTAGTTTAGTTATTAATAGTGTTATGCTCTTGGATGAGCTTGTTTGTAAATCTTGTTTAGTTTCTCATACGTGGTATGAGTGTATATCTGCGTCGCCGTCAGGTTGGCGTGTCCGAGTAGTTCCTTGATGGCTTCTATCGGTGCGCCGTTGTTGAGCATCGCCGTGGCAAAACTGTGCCTCAGCGTGTGGGGGCTGCTCTGACTGACCGTCTGCATCTTCTCGAGGTGCTTGTGCACTATGCGGTAAACAAGCCTCGGATACATCTTGCCGCCTTTTGCCGTCTTGAAGAGGCTGTCGTCCGGCTCCGTCATAATGGCGGCGAGCCTCTGGCATAGCGACTGGCTTATCGGAACCATGCGGGTCTTGCCGCCTTTGCCATGCACGGTGATTGTGCGCCTTGCAAGATCCACGTCGCCGCAGCGGAGGTCTATCAACTCGGTCTCGCGGATGCCGGTGTCGTAAAACAACTCCATGATGAGCCTGTCGCGTGAGCCGTCCTTGCTGTCGGCAAACTCGGTGTCGCTGTCCAAGATGTCTGCCATCTTCTCCTCCGTTACAAATTCCGGCAGGCGGCGCGGCTTGCGGAGATTCTTTAAGCCTTGCGCCGGACTCCTTAATATAAGGTCTTTTTTGAGCATCCACTTGTAAAAACCACGCACGGTGGATATTTTTCGGTTGATGCTCGTGGCACTCAGCCCCTCCGTTTTGAGCGACATCACCCAACGGCGCACTGTCTTTGGCTCTATGTCCGCAAGGGAGTCCTGCTCGATGGTACATTCGCAATACTGAGCAAAGGCCTCCATGTCGGTAATATATGCCTTTACAGTATGCTCGCTGTACCGTCTTTCGTGCAACAGGTAATCCCTGAACCTTGCAATTTCCTCTTTCATTTGTCTATGCTAATATATGAAATGTTTTTCTAATCTGCAAAATAATTTAACTTTTTTTGTAAATTTATTTTGTTCCATTCATATTGCATTGATTAATAATGTTTTTTGCGCTTAAAGACGACTGCCAAGCGGCGGCTGACCGAAGTGAATGAGCGCGTCGTTTACAATGTCTATATTATAGTTGCCGTTTGTCTCGCCGATGAAGTACTCCACCACAAGATCTGCCTTAGACGAATGAGACAATGCGTAGCCAGCACTTTTGAGGAAGGAGGTGGTCTCGTCGAGATTTAGTTTCAACGCGATAGCCAGTGCAAGTACCGTGCCTTTGGTGGGCGAGTAGCCTTCGTTTGAGATTATTTTTGAAAACAGGCGGCGGTCGATGTTGGCGTCCTTATAGACGTCGGCGTTGTTGAGACCGCGCTTGTTGATGGTTTGTAAGAGCAACGTGCCAAAGGAATCTTCGAGCCTGTCAATAACAGCCTCGGAGAAGTTGGACGGCAACGGCGCAGCGGCACCATCGTTGGTAAAACATTCGACAGATGAACTCGTTGTTTTATATTCTCTGAAAAGCCAACGAAAAAAGTCATCATCTCGTTTGCGTTTATTTGCGTCCTTGGTACTTCGTGTGGGACTATACGTTTCGTCAGAAGGCGCGCACATGTCCGCAGACGCAGATTCTGACCGCACTTCTTCTGCACTATAACTATAATAATGGAGATTAATAAAGTGGCTGAGTTTTTCGTACAATGTCTGTTTGTCTGTATTTTCCATACCTTATATATATAATGTGTGGGCGGCAATTAAAATCCGCTTTAATTATTGTAACTGCGAGTGCAAATATAATCCTTATAAAAACAAAATGCAAATTTATGACGAAGTTTCCACAAATAATATTAACTTTGCACCTGACGGATTCAAAATCTTGGATTCGCCACACCTTATATAATATATAACATTTAAAAAAGCAAACAAGTAATGAAAAGACAATTTCTACTGGGCGCGGCTCTCGCACTCACAATGTCTGCTTCTGCACAGACCAAACTCCTGACAAACGGACAGGAGGCGCACCAAATCCCCGCCGAAATCTACGGTCAGTTTGCCGAACACCTCGGACGCTGCATCTACGACGGCATCTGGGTTGGCAAAAACAGCAACATCCCCAACACCGACGGCTACCGCACCGACGTATTCAATGCGCTGAAAGATTTGCAAATCCCCGTCCTCAGATGGCCAGGCGGCTGTTTTGCCGACACGTACCACTGGCGGGACGGCGTAGGGCCTGCTTCCAAGCGTCCCAAAATCAAAAACGTATTCTGGGGCGGCACGATGGAGGACAATTCCTTTGGCACAGACGAATTTTTCACACTCTGCGAACGTCTCGGCTGCAAGACTTACCTCTCTGTGAATGTGGGAACTGGTTCGGTACGCGATATGACCGATTGGCTCGAATACATCACCGGCACAGACGATTGTCCCAATGTAAACCTCCGCAAGCAGAACGGTCGTGAAAAACCCTACAAAATAGACTTCATGGGCATCGGCAACGAATCGTGGGGCTGCGGCGGCAATATGCGTCCCGAATATTACGCCGACGTGTTCCGCCAGTATTCGTGCTACGCCTACCTCTACAACAATCACACTAACCCCGTGCGCGTGGCATCCGGCAGCAACGATTTTGACTACAACTGGACTGAGGTGCTGCTCAAAAATGCCGGCGAACACATGGATCACATTTCGCTCCACTACTACGTACTGCCCATCCGCGACTGGAACGGCAGCAAGGGACCCGACCGTGGTTTCACCGAGGAACAATATTTCTCCGTAATCCGCGACGGCTACAAGATGGGCGAGATGATTCCCAAGCACCTCGACATCATCGCCAAGTACAATAAGAATGTGAAACTCGACGTGGACGAATGGGGCATCTGGACAGACCAAGAGCCTGGCACCATCCAAGGCCATCTCTACCAACAGAACACTCTCCGCGACGCTTTGCTTGCAAGCACCACCTGCGACATTTTCCACCAATATGCCTACGGACTCGGCATGTGCAACATCGCACAGATGATCAACGTGTTGCAGGCGATGATTCTCACCAAGGGCGACAAGATGATTCTCACGCCCACGTACCACGTATTCAAGATGTACGCCGTACACCAAAACGCCAAGTACATCCCGCTGAATTTCTTCTCGCCCAAATACACTTACAATGGCGAAAGCATCAACGCACTAAGCGCAACCCTCAGCAAGAAAAACGGAGTTTACCACCTCTCTATCACCAACGTGGATTCCAAGAAGGAAAACTCCATCACCCTCGACCTCGCCGCTCTCAACGCCACAACGGTAGCCAAGGCTGAAATCTTGACTTCCAAATCGTTCTCGGATTTCAATTCGTTTGATAATCCCAACGTTGTAAAGCCCGCCAACTTCGACGGCGCAACGGTCAAGAAGGGCGAATTGACAGTGAAGTTGCCGCCAATGAGCGTGGTAACGGTGGAATTGAAATAATACGGCATTGTAGAGACGTAGCGTGCTACGTCTCCAACGGTGCGTACATATAAAAAAACCGCAGATTCAATGATGCTTTTTTTGAATCTGCGGTTTTTGATTTACTGATGTTTTGGGGCAGACGACACGTCTGCAAGCGGGCGAGCCGCCCGCATTCCACTATTTGGCAAATGTCAATTCGTTGATAATGCGCTGGCAGTTGCCATACTTTTCGATGATGAAGAGAACGTAGCGGATGTCAACGTTGATGCAGCGTTGGAGTTTTGTATTGAAAAACCAGTCGCCGCACATTGCCTCGGAGTTGCCGTCGAAGGCGAGACCGATGAGGTTGCCTTTGCCGTCGATAACGGGACTGCCGGAGTTGCCACCAGTGATGTCGTTGTCGGTAATGAAACAAGCGTGCAACGTGCCGTCCTTGTCTGCATAGCGTCCGAAGTCCTTGTTCAAAAGAAGAGTCTTCAATTTGGCTGGCACGTCAAACTCGTAGTCGCCAGGGATTTCTTTCTCCAAAACGCCTTTCGTGGTGGTGTAATATTTGAACAACGTGTTGCCAGTTGTCGTGATTCCCACACCATCAACATCCTTTTTACCTTGGTAGTTGGGTACAACATAATCCTGCACCGTGCCGTATGTGAGCCTTTCGGTAAAATTGGCATCAGGATAAAGATTGGCACCCTTATTCATCTCGTTGACACCTTTGGTATATACACGGCGGGCGTTGCTAAGCATTTCGTCATTGGTACGGCCTGCGTTTATCAAATCGCGATAAACATCAAGCACAGCCAAGAAATTGCTGATTACAGGGTCGGTGAGCAATACATCGCGGGTGGGATTTTCCATAAACTTGTCGAACCCTTCCTGCGTAACAAACTGCGAGGTAAACATATAGTTGATGGCAGAATCGGCGGGCATCGCTTTGAGGAAATTAGGATAATATTCCTTGTCGATGTCCTCCATGTAGAGTTTTGCCATGGCGAGCGACGATTTGTAGTCGGTACTGCGACTGTAATCCTTATAGAAATTGTGTCCCTCCTTGATGAACTCTTCCCTGGTCTTATCTTTTGGGTCGAGCACAAAATTGATGATGTGGTAGCCGTGTATCAGAAGTTCCATACCGTTGAAGAAACATTCGTTGATGTACATCAGCACGTGCGCATTGTCGCGGTCGGCGTCGCAAGCCTTCTGGATTTGCGAAAGAGCGTCTTTGTACTCGTTCTGACGCTGCGAATTGGCGCGGTACCATTTTTCAAACTCGCGCTCGCTCTTTTCCTTCTCGCCCACGATGTCGAGGGCTTTCAGTGATTTGTTGGCTTCGATGGAGTTTTTCCAATAATTGGACGAGTGCGAATACTTGGTGGCGTACTTGATGCGGATTTCGTCGCTTGCCTCCATGTCGGCGTGAAGCACGTCTTGACGGATGCCGCGTATCTTGGCACGGTCGTCGTTGGAGAGCATGTCGTTCTTAATCTCGTAACTCGTGGAATACCTCTGTGTGCTGCCAGGGAAGCCCATCACCATGGCAAAATCACCTTTCTTGTAACCTTTGAGGCTTACGGGCAGGTGATGCTTGGGTTTCAAGGGGACGTTGGAAGCATTGTACTCTGCGGGGTTGCCGTTTTTATCAACATAAACACGGAACACCGAAAAGTCGCAGGTATGGCGGGGCCACATCCAGTTGTCGGTGTCGCCGCCAAACTTGCCGATAGCATCGGGCGGCGTGCCTACCATGCGCACATCCTTATAATCAATGTATGCGCAGAGATAATAAGAATTGCCCTCGAAGAACGGCTTTATCTCAATACGGTGAAACTCAGAGGGATACTTCTTCTTGTATTCCTCCGTGATGCGCTCGATGTTGGCATCAATCTGCTCTTCGTCGTAATTGGCAACACCTTTTAATACATCGTCGGTAACGTCGGCAATCTCCTGCAAAATGCTCACGTATAGGCCTGGCGTGGGGATTTCCTCGGCAAACGACTGCGCCCAAAAACCGTCTTTCAGATAGTCGTGGGCAACTGTGCTGTGCTGCTGTATGCTCTGGTAGCCGCAGTGGTGGTTGGTGAAAATCAAACCCTGGTCAGACACAATCTCGCCCGTGCAGTATCCGCCAAATACCACCACGGCATCTTTGAGGCTCGATTGGTTGACGTTGTACACGTCCTTCGGCTTCAGGCGGAAGCCCTGCGCCTTCATCTGCTTGTAATTCTTGCCGATGAGGTTGAGGAGCCACATACCCTCGTCGGCACGTGCCGTTGTAGCCACCATAGCAAGGAGCAACAACGATGTTAATATGTTTCTGAATTTCATAATTACAGTTTTAAATGTTAATTTACGGCGCAAAGTTAACAATAAAAATTGGTAGAAAAAAAGCACGGTTAAATTTACATTAAATTAACACGAATGTTAAAATCGGCGTTTTGGTAAAGTTTACATTGCACAAAAATAGCAAAAAATTCAAATTATACTTTACATTAAAAGGAATATTTATTCTAAATAATAAAAATTACTTAAAGTACATACATCTGAATATTAACACGTTAAGTAGGTGTTAGCGAAGAAACATACAAAAAAAAACAAAATTATTTTTTTTTTCTTAAAATTATGCGCTAAATTGCAACCGCAAACATCTACATAAAGTAGATTGCTTTTTTTTTCCAAACAACAACAAAATTACTTTTTTAACCAAATTACACTTTTTATGAGAAGAATGCTTTTATTGGGATTATTCATCTTGATGATCCCGTTTGCGTTGAAAGCGCAGATCTCGGTGTCGGGTACTGTGCTTGATGCAAACAACGACCCTCTGCCGGGTGTAAACGTCGTACAGACGGGTACCACAAACGGCACAATCACAGACCTCGACGGCAAGTACACCATCAATGTGCCGTCTGACGCAACCCTCACATTCTCCTACATCGGCTTCAACAACCACGAGGAGAACGTAAATGGGCGCACCTCAATTCCTCCCATCACCCTCGAATCCGACGACAAGGAAATCGAGCAAGTGGTAGTAGTAGGTTACGGTACACAGCGTAAGAGCGACCTCACCGGTTCCGTAGCATCGGTGGGCACCGACGACCTCAAAAACCGCTCCACCACCGACGCTGCCGCAGCACTTCAAGGCAAGGTATCTGGTGTGCAAATCCTCAACAACTCTGGTGCACCAGGTGAAGGCGCAAAAATCCGCGTCCGTGGCTACTCCTCCAACGACGGCAACATAGGCCCGCTCTTGATTGTTGACGGCTTGAAAGTGGACAACATCCAGTACCTCGACCCCTCCATGATTCAATCCATGGAAGTATTGAAAGACGCCGCCTCCGCCGCCATCTACGGCGCACAGGCAGGTAACGGCGTTGTGCTCATCACCACCAAAAACGGTTCTAAGGGTTCTACATCAATCACTTACGAAGGCAAATTTACCATGCAGCAGCTTGGCAAAAAGGCAGAACTCTTCGAAGCAAAAGACTACATCGAGTACCAGAAAGCCATCGGACAGATGACCGACGCAACCTTGGCAGACATCGAGTGGGACGGCAAAAACCACAACTGGTTTGACGAAGTATTTGAGAAAAGCTGGGCAAAACAGCACTCCATCACACTCCAAGGCGGCAACAGCGAAGGACACTTCCTCGCCGGACTCAACTACGTACAAAACGACGGTATCGTAGTAGGCAACAAAGACACCTACGAGCGTCTTACCGCACAGATCAACGCCGACTACAACATCAAAAAATGGCTCAACATCGCCACAAGCAACTCCATCGAAAAATGGAGCAGGAAGTCGGTATCAAGCGCATCATACGGCTCCACGCTCAACTCTGTAATGTCTCTCGACCCCCTCACACCGGCATATTACAGCAGGATAGAAGACTGCGCATCCGATATGCAGCAGCACTACAATAACGGCGACCCTGTACCCACAGATCCTTCTCACAACAACGACTTCTACGGCACTTCCAAGTATTTGCAGGAAGCCACCGGCAACCCGCTGTTCCAGAGGGACAAAAGCGATGCAAAAAGCGGCGGTTTCACTGTACGCGGCATGTCTTCTCTCAACTTCAAACCGATTGACGGATTGGTAGTAACATCACGCTTGGGCTACAGAATTTCGCAGAGCAACTCGCACACTTACACCCCGCCGTATTGGGTAACGAGCATGGCTTCAAGCACCAACTACACTCTCGAAAGCAGGGTTAACACCGGCTACTACTACCAGTTTGAAAACTTCATCAACTACAACAAGACCTTTGCCGAGAAGCATGCAGTAGGTGCAATGGTTGGTATGGCATACGAAGAAAACAACTGGGACAACGAAAGGATTCAATCGGAAGGCAAGGACATCCTCTCCGACTATGCGCCCAATTTCCGCTACGTCAACTACTTGCTTGCTGACGCTCCCAAGACTGTAGAAAACCTCCCCGACTACAACTGCAACATGGCATACT
>CAMJWL010000134.1 GCA_946409405.1 uncultured Bacteroidales bacterium | reverse complement strand
GCACGCTTCGGCTCGGCGACCTGCGGCAAGCAAAAAATCATCTTCTTCAAATAATCGAAACAACACACCTAATATAATATAGTATGACAAAAGAAGAACTTTATGCTCTCGACTTCAAGGTAAAGACTTTGGGCGAATGTAAGATACCTTCGATGCTCAAACTCTCCGACAAGAAGGACGACAGCGAATCATTCAACTTCGTGAGCGACTCCGACCGCGTGTTGCTCGACGGATCCAACAACGTCTTGCTCGACTATATGGAGATGCAGCAGGAGCCGATTTCGTTTGAAAAAGCGGGTCCGAAGCAGCTGCTCTATTTCGACCACAGCAAGACCAAAGTGGCAATCGTAACGGCAGGCGGCCTCTGTCCGGGTCTCAACAATGTGATTCGCGGACTTGTAATGCAGCTCTACCGCCGCTACAATGTCACCAACGTGGTGGGCGTCAAGTACGGCCTGATGGGTTTCGACCCCAAAAACGAATTGGAGTTTGAACCCCTGAACCCTGACATCGTGGACCGCATCCACTTGCAGGGCGGCAGTTTCCTCAGCTCCTCGCGTGGCGACCCGGGCAAGGCTGTCATCGTGGACACCCTGCAACGCGAAAACATCAACATCCTCTTCTGCATCGGCGGCGACGGCACGCTCCGCGCTGCACAGAGCATCAGCAACGAGATTGAGCGTCGCGGACTCAAAATAGCCGTGGGCTGCATCCCCAAGACCATCGACAACGACATCAACTTCATCGACAAGTCTTTCGGATTTGAGACGGCATTCTCTCAGGCGAGCGACATCTGCACCAACGCCCACAACGAGGCGAAGGGCGCATACAACGGCATCGCGCTCGTAAGACTGATGGGTAGGGACGCAGGTTTCATAGTTGCCAACACCACACTTGCCACTGGCGACGTAAACTTTGCGCTGGTTCCTGAACTTAAATTTGACCTCTACGGCGAGAAGGGACTCATCAACCAGATCAAGAAACGTCTTGAAAAACGCCAGCACGCCCTCGTACTCGTTGCGGAAGGCGCGGGGCAGTATTTCTTCAACGGAGAGAAGGCTTTTGATGCAAGCGGCAATGTCAAATATTCTGACATCGGCCTCCTCTTGAAAGACGCCATCAAAAAGCAGCTCGACGAGGACAAATTCCCCCACACAATCAAGTACATCGACCCGAGTTACATCATCCGCAGCGCACCCGCCAACAGCAACGACTCCAAATTCTGCAACCAGTTGGCACAGAACGCGGTACACGCGGCAATGGCTGGCAAGACGGCTTTTGTGGTAGGACACTGGAACGGCATGTTTACCATACTGCCCATCATGGCTGCCATCAAGGAGCGCAAGCGCGTAAGGCTCAAAGGCGAACTTTGGTGGAGCGTGCTCGAATCCACTGGTCAGCCGCAGCGTATGCTCAACGACGACAATGAGGAACTCGAAATAATCCTCCCCACACCAGAATTCAAAGACTAACGCTTATTGCAACAATTAAACAGGAATCCCCGCCTAACGGCGGGGGTTTTATACCATAAATTAAAAGAATTATAATAAATTTAAAGAATAAATTTTTCAAAAAAAAGAAATGAAAAAAGTTATCCTCGCGCTTGTATGCGCATTAGGCTTTGGCGCATTTGCCAACGCACAGACGGTAGGCGAAGGCACATTGCAAATCGACAAAAAGACCTCAATGTCTGCCTTCACGCTGCAAATCAATGTTGCCAAGAAGAACGTAGAAGAAACCATCAACGCCAAATTTAAGGCGCAGAAACTCTCCGGCAAAGGCGGCAAGGGCGGCACTACTGAATACAACAACGTTACCTTCCTCGACATCTTCACCAACACTGCCAACGGCAACAAGTGCAACATCATCACCAAGGTAGTAGAAGCAGGTGGCAATTCGACATTATACCTTGTAGTTGACAAAGGCCTCGGCAACTATGTAACAACATCATCTGATGCCGCAAACGCCGATCTCGCCAAGCAGTTCCTCACCAGCATCGTAAAGGACATCTACAAGACCGAACTCACCCACCAAATCGAAGACCAGACCAAGGTAGTTGAAAAGGCACAGAAGACCCTCAAAGCCGCTGAAGATGCCAAAGCAAAACTCGAGAAACAACTCGACAACGCCAAGGACGACATCACCAAGGCAAACGCCGACCTCAACGCCCAAATACAAAAACTCGACGAGTTGAAGGCTAAAGTGTTCTAATAGATTGGAGTGTAGGCGGCTCGTCTGCCCACACAACGCCGTAAAGAGTTGCTTTTTCTAAACAAAAATTACCGATAATTTTATCACAAATTATCGGTAATTTTTGTTTTTTTGTCATAGCGGACGAGCCGTCCACATTCCAATTATTTCAGCAGGTTGCCGAGGATTCCCCTTACAAACGAACCCAAGATGCCGCCGGACGAAGATTTCTTCTTGCTCGAACCGCCAACAATGCTCTTGGTGATTTCGCGGGCAGCAGTGCGGGCGGCAGTTGTAGCGGCAGAGGATATAATTTTGCCGGTGGTGGAGGAAGACTTCTTGGCGGCTTTTTCTTTTTCCTTTTCCTCCTTGGCTTTCTTTTTGGCAGCCTCCGCCTCGGCTTTGGCTTTTTCGGCTTCCGCCTTGGCTTTTTCGGCTTCGGCTTTCGCCTTTTCGGCGAGGGCAAGAAGCACTTCAAACGCGCTCTCACGGTCGTAAGCCTTGTCGTACTTGCCATAAATGCGCGACTGATGGATAATCATCTGACGCTGAGTGTCGTTGATTGCGCCAATCTGACTGAGCGGGAAGAGGATTTTGGCACGTTGTACTATGGACGGCGCACCTTTTTCGTCAAGAAACGATACAAGAGCCTCGCCTGTTTCGAGACTTTGGATAGCCTCCTCGGTCTTAAAAGCCGGATTCTCGCGAAACGATTCGGCGGCGGCCTTCACAGCCTTCTTGTCCTTGGGCGTGTAGGCGCGCAGGGCGTGCTGCACACGGTTGCCAAGTTGACCGAGAATGGCGTCGGGAATATCCGACGGACTTTGCGAAATAAAATAGATGCCCACGCCTTTGCTTCGGATAAGGCGAACCACCTGTTCGATTTTTTCCACCATCGCCTTAGACGTGTCGTCGAAGAGCATGTGAGCCTCATCGAAGAAGAATACCAACTTTGGCAACGGCATATCGCCCACCTCTGGCAATGTGGCGTAGAGTTCGCTCATCAGCCAAAGGAGGAACGTGGAATAGAGTTTGGGTTGGAGCATCAATTTGTCGGCTGCGAGAACATTCATCACACCTTTGCCACCCTCAGTGGCGAGGAGGTCTTGGATGTCAAACGACGGCTCACCAAAAAACTTGTCTGCACCCTGGTTTTCCAACGCCAACAACGACCTCTGGATTGCGCCAACGCTCTGCGCTGAAATGTTGCCGTACTGCGTGGTAAACTCGGCAGCATTTTTTGCAACGTAATCAAGCATCGAGCGGAGATCCTTCATATCAATAAGTAGGAGTTCGCGGTCGTCGGCAATGCGGAACACAATGTGCAGGATGCCAGCCTGAGTTTCGTTGAGGTTGAGCAGACGCGCAAGCATATCGGGGCCCATCTGCGAAATGGTGCTGCGCATGGGATGTCCCTGTTCGCCAAAAACATCATAAAACCTCACCGGGCAATTCTGAAACTGCGGCGTTTCCATTCCAAACTCCGCGATGCGTTTCTCTATGAATCCCGTCATCGTGCCTACCTGCGAAATGCCCGACAAGTCGCCCTTCATGTCCGCCATGAAACACGGCACACCCGCCTGACAGAATGTTTCCGCCAACACCTGCAACGTTACAGTCTTGCCCGTACCCGTAGCACCGGCAATAAGTCCATGACGGTTAGCCATTTTGCCGACGATGCTAATCGGACCGTCTTGACCGTGGGCTACATAAAGCCCGTTATTTTGTGTAAACATAATTAACTATTTTTTAAGTTTGGTTTACTCATAAAAACTTGTACAAGGTAACGACATTTTTTCAACTGACAAAATAATTCTGCCTATTTTTTCCGCAAATTCCATTGTAAAAACATCACACCTTATAATATACTATCAACCGCTCCTCCGACCTTTCGGGCGAATAACGGAACCCTTCAAAATCGAAATCCTTCAATCCGTCGATGGTGTCAACGCGGTTTTGCGCGATAAATTCCACAAGATTTGCCCTCAGCCTATTGAGCCGCCAACTCGACGTGCAGTGCAGATTGCCGGTGCTTGCAATCTCCATAAACGACACCTCGTAGATATCCGCCTTAATCTGGCTAAAATCAATCTCGCGCCGTGGCACAGCCGCCATAAGGTTTACAATCTGTGTTTCGCCACGAGATTCGAGGAATGTTTTGAGGTATGCGGTAAGGCTTCCCTTCCAAAATTCGGTGATTCGTCTGCCGCGCTCAGTATGCAGAATGGTGTCGGGAGGCAAAACATACGAACCTATCAAATCACACGGCAACAGAAAACCATAAAGGCTCGATATAATGCCCAGATGGTCTTGTATAAACTCAAAATCCTTTGGAGTCCAAGCAGTTAAATCAGTACCGCGCACAAAATCCTCCATGCACGAAATGGCGTGCTTACCCTTTTCAGACGCGGTGAGTTTATCAAACTGTTCGTAAAAAACCTTGGCGTTTTCCGCCGTACCGTAAGTACAATCGAGGATTTTCACAAGTTGGTCAGCCGACTTGTTTTTAAGAATGTTGACAATAATACGCGCATCCTCCACCATCTGCGGCGCGGTCTTAATCTTAATTTTGCACCTTGGAATCCTGTCTTTTGCAACTGCCTTAGCCGGTGAAATCAATGTAAACATTTTTTTAAGTATTAATTATTTTGCAAAAGTAAACAATTTCCTTATTTTGTAAAAGAAAAATTTAAACAAAAACAATAATAAAAATTTAACATAAATTTTTTTGCAAATATTTGTTAAAACCAAAACTATTAAATAATTTTGCAGCGTCATTAAAAAACAAAAAATTATATCTACTATGAAACTTACACGTTTTATTCCCGTAGTTGCAATTGCAACTATCGCCATGCTTGCTTCTTGCAAGAGTGGCAACAAGAATGACGCTGCTGCCAACGAAGGCGCAGCAACCACCAACACTGAGGCCGCCGCTCCCGCTACTCCTGCCAAGTCGGCAGAGGAAATCGCCCTCGAATCCGCTACCACCCTCAAAGGTTGGATCAAGGCTATCGCAGGCGACATCGTTACCATCATT
Organism: uncultured Bacteroidales bacterium; assembly: GCA_946409405.1. GTDB lineage: Bacteria > Bacteroidota > Bacteroidia > Bacteroidales > UBA3824 > UBA3824. The sequence continues at coordinate 4,474 of CAMJWL010000134.1, read as the reverse complement.
GATGCCAACGGCAACGAGACCCAGGTAAAGGTGGTTAACGCTTACGACGAACTCATCGAAGGCGCACCCATCGAGGTTAAGTACATCGACGACAACGGCATCAAGAAGACCGCTACTGGCGACAACAAGTCTCTCTCGCTCTCTCAGAACTTCAAGAAGCTCCTCGGCAAGTGGGCTACCGAAGGCGACAAAATCACCTTCGAACTCCGCAAGAGCGGCAAGATGAAGACCACAATGAAGGGCACCAACTTCAAATCTTGGCGTGTAAAGGACGATCAGACCATCGAGTTTGAAATCGCCAACGACAAGGGCACCATCTACTCTCCTTGGGAAGTTGAGAGCATCAGCGACGACGAACTCATTCTCAAGAATGGCGATGCCAAGATTCCTATGAAACGTAAGGACAGCAACCGCGAGTAATATTGCGATAGGAACCACAAACTAAAAATTGCGGCACGTCCATAACAAACAAAAAAACTCCGCTTCTCGAAAGAGAAACGGAGTTTTTCTATTGTGTGTTTTGTTGTCAAGCCAGACACTGCATTAAGCAAGACCAGCGTCCTTAAACTGCTGTGCGAAGATGTTCTCCAAGTCACTCTCGGTGCTTACAATCTTCTCGCCATCCTCGTTCTCCATGAGTTTAAAAGCGAGTTTGCTTGCGCTCTCCTCGCCGAATGCACCGTCAACCTCTGCGCCGACATACTCCTGCAAAGCCTTGATGGTCTTGGGACCGAGTTTGCCGTCCACGCTGAGTTTGGGTTCTGCGCCTTGCTGATTGAGGAATGCCTGCAAAGCGGTTACTGTCTTGGGGCCAATCATGCCGTCGGCCTTGACACCTATCTTGTCCTGGAGTTTCTTGATGGTCTCCACGTCCAAGTCGAAAATCGATTTGATTTCTGCCATTGTTGTATGAGTTTAATGTGTTAGTATTCTTTCAAAACGCTAATTTACATCTTTTTTTCAAATCTGTGCATTTTTTTTCAATTTTTTTTTTCGACAACAACTATGCCACCGCGCAAGTAGTTATGTTACAAAAAGTTATTGCACAAAAAAATCTGGATTTTTTTCAAAAGCCGTACCCACAACGGCAATATCAGCACCCGCATAGAACGCCTTTGTGATGTCCGACATTGATTTCATTCCGCCGCCCACCATTATCGACGACTTGCACACTGACGCCACGGCACGTATTGTGTCGTGCGGCACGGGGCGTTTGGCTCCGCTGCCGGCTTCGAGGTAGATGTTTTTCATACCAATCTGTTCGCCAGCGAGGGCTGTGGCAACAGCAAGATCCACCTTGCTCGCGGGAATCGGCATCGTGTTGCTCACGTATTGCACCGATGTTACCGACCCTCCGTCGATAAGTATGTATGCCGTCGATATAACCTCTATGCCCGATTTATGGATATTGTACGCCGACTTGACGTGTTCGCCAATGAGGTACTCAGGGTTGCGGCCCGACACAAGGCTCAGCAACAGGAGCGCGTCGGCATTGCCGCAGAGTTGATTGCCGCTGCCTGGAAATAGCACCACTGGTTTTTGCGTAGCACTTTTGATGGCAGCAACAGTCTTTCCCACCGACGACGACACAAGGCTGCCCCCCACCATTATGAAGTCGGCGGGCGAAGCCTCAATCTTCTCGGCAATGGACGGCGTATCTTCCACGGTGAGTTTGTCGGGGTCGAGCAGCACCGCAATCCGTTTCTTGTCCTTGTTGAAATATTTTTCGTAAATATATGCCATAATACAAGGTTTTTGTTTAATCAATTAAATAAAAACCAACAATTTTTGTTTAATCGATTAAACAGAAAAGCACTCTTTTTATTCAATTGATTAAACAACGTTGCAAAAATAATATTTTTTTCAACAAAAACTAAAATTTTTTCAATACAATTTTATGTACTCATACGTATTGCCAACGCACTCCAAATATTTCTTGAACTCTGCATTGTCAATGACCACGGTGCCACGGCAGTCGTTGGGGTGGAACGAGAGCGAGGGCACATCACGAAGGTTTTCGTCGAGGAAAAGATGGACGTGATGTTCGGCGTCGTTGATGAGTCCAAAGGGCGACACGCTGCCCGGCTCCAAACCCAAATAACGCATCATCCTTTCGGGCGAGGCGAATGAAAGTTTGCCGCACGATGGCAATCCCTGCGCAACGAGCGACGCTTTGAGGCGTTGTTCGAGGTCGTGGATGTCCATATCGTGGTCGCAGTGGAAACAAACAAGATAATGCTTGTTGCCCTTGTGATTGCGGAAAAAGAGATTTTTGCAGTGGACAGAGCCGTCGTCGTGCCACCAACGTTTTGCCTCCTCGATGGTCTTGCCTTCGGGGTGGGTGTAATTTGTAAATTTTATTCCGTGCGCGTCAAGATACTGTAAGACAGTCTTTTCGCGGTCGGAGATGTATTGGTAATTAGAATCCATTTTCGTAATTATAATTAATAAGCCACGCAACAAACGCAGCCATCTATTTCAAAATAATTGACCATCAAATCTTTAACATTGCCGTCTTCCGTAACTACTTTGCCCGTCGCAATCCCCTGCATATTGCCGTCAAAATGAAATTCCGGCAACGTGTAGGTATTTTGATAATCATAATGTTTGACGTTATACGTCTTGTACATCGCCTCTTTCGCACACCATTGAATATAAAGGAGTTGCAACAAATTTGGGTCGTTGACGTCATATTCGTCTGAATGCAAAAATTTGTCTTTAATCCGCAATACACGATTTGTAACTCGTTCTATGTCAATACCAACGCGAAATTTATCCGACATTGCGACAGCAACCATTCCATCCGTATGCGACACACTTATATTAATATTGTCGTAGCCAATCAAACGCGGCGCACCATCGGCATCGTAATCAATCCCCGGATAATTGCCAAGCATTTCCTTGACCAAAATCCGTGTTGCGAGCCACTCGCGGCGGCGGCGGTCGTTCTTAAAAGATTGATAGACTGCAATTTCGGCATCCAACAGGAAACCAACAGACATCACGTACAATTCGTCAGCCGATTCGTCTGTCCGCCAAAAAGCAATTTTAACGTCCTCAATATCAATATTTTGTATCAACATTATTTCCAAACCAATGTTTCAAACAATCTCTCAATATCGGCGCGCACAAATTCTATCGACGGCGCGAGAGAATCTTTGTTGGGATTGCAATTGAAATACAACGAACCGCGCAAGAAATGTTTGGTGCTGTCGGTGATGTAAAATTGCAACGGACTCGCCACGTTGCCCTTGATGCCGTACAACAGGCCATAGACGTGCGTGGTGTCGTTGACGTATGCGATTTTTTCGATTGCCTCCGCCTTCACGGTGTGTTTGTACGCCAATGTGTGCGAATCCTCAATGAGAGTATCAAGATTGTTGTCCAAAAACTTGAAACTCAGATGCACTTTGGCGTTCAACGAGGGATAGACTATGTTGGTCCAATAACGCTCCGCGCCACGGGAAGTCTCGCGCTCCATCACGCAATAATTCGGAAAATCGAAACTGTACGGCAGCGCGAGGCTGTCGGCAACTGCGGCGTATTCCTTCACCGGGAACGTCGCACGAAAATATCCACGCGGCTTCGGCACCGGCGTTTCACCACACGATGCAATAGCAACAATAATTGTCAGTAATAACAATAATTTTTTCATAAAACACTATTTTTTATTTATTTACGTCACCTTGCGGTGGCTTGTTTTTAAACGTCAATTACCATCAATTTATTCAAAAATTTTTCGTCAATTTTTCTACTAATCAATTCTACAATTTCTAAAAAAAAAATTTCGACAATTGACGATAAAATTCACGGTAATTGACGTTATAAAAAATTTCGTTTACGAAATTCTCACACCAATCTTCTCGATGCGGCGGCCGGTGAAGGACTCCACGGAGAAGGTGAGTGAATGAAATTCTATCTTTTCGCCTTTTGCGGGAAATTCGCCACGGAGTTCGAGCAACAGGCCCGCCAACGATTCCGCATCGCCCTTTTCGTCGTCGAAATCTTCGTTCTCCAAACCCAACTCGCGGCAAAAATCATCAATTGTAATCCGCCCGTCAAAAATATAATAATTGTCGTTGACCTTGCGGAAAAGTTGGTCGTCGTCAGTATCAAACTCGTCGCTGATTTCGCCGACAATCTGTTCCAAAATGTCCTGCATCGTTATCAGCCCCGAAATACCGCCGTACTCGTCGCTGACCGCCGCCATGTGATTTTTGTTTTGCTGAAATTCCTTCAACAAATCCGAAATCTTCTTATTTTCAGGCACATACTTGATGCCTTTTACGAGTGTGGTCCACGCAAAATCGTCGCCTTTTGAAAGGTGTTTTATCAAATCTTTTACGTAGATGATGCCGTAAATATTGTCGGTGCTGCTCTCAAAAACCGGGATGCGCGAATAGTTGCTGTCCAAAATTTTGGCTTTCAACACAGAAAAAGGTTCGTCCCTGCCAATTGCAACAATTTCGTGGCG
>CAMJWL010000133.1 GCA_946409405.1 uncultured Bacteroidales bacterium | reverse complement strand
CGGAGATTTTGCGCGAGCGGTCTGCCAATTTGTATTTCTGAAAAACAACCACCAACACCAAAACAGCCAAAATAACTGCCGAAATCAATATTGTAAGAAAAATTTTCTTCTCGAAAGATGATTTTAGTTTGAGGTTTTCTATTTCGGCTTCAAACTTGGCTTGGACGGGCTTTATGTCGTTGGTTTGTATTTTGTTTATAATTGAATCTTTTGCCTGAATCCTTTGCAGCGCGTAGTGGTATGCGGTTTTATAATCATTTTTTCCCGCATAAAAATCGTGCAGATAATGGTTGATTTTTTCTTCGTTTTCACCCCAATACCTGTTTCCTCTTGCCACAGCAAAATATTGTTGCGCTTGCTGCTCGTCGCCGCGATGGAGATAAATCCTACCTAATACTGTAAATGCCTGACCGAGAGTGTCTATCTCAAAAGATTTTTGAATGTATTTTTCTGCTGTCGAATCGTCTTGGTCGCATATTATTTCTGCATACGAATGAAAGAAAAATACCGACATTCTGTGCTTTTTGTATTCTTTTTCGATACATTGTATTCCTTTTTGGGCGTAATATTTTGCGCTGTCGATGATACCCCATCCCATTTCGTATGCCACAGCCGCTTTAAAGAAATAATATTGCGCTTTGTCGAAATTTGTAACGGCGTATTTCTGTATTTTTGCCGACAAATCAATGTATTCGTCAAAATTGTATGAATTGATATTACAATGAATCAATCGGTAGTTTATTAAAAATTTCAGTTCGTTGCAGTCGATAGGTTCGGCAAGTTTTTCGGCGGTTCTAAATTCCAACGCGGCATCATCATACGAAACATAATTATACAATATAACGCCTTTTATCAAGTGCGCCCACGCGGATTTTTCGTTGTCGCCGTCATAGAAATGGATGCTTTTCTCAATGCCAATGCTGTCGCAGAATTCCCATTCAAAATTTGCGGCAGCCACCGCCCCACACACAATATTATAAAGTGCGCTGTCGGCAATGGTAAGACGTTCTGCCTTTTCGGCTATGATTCTCGCCGTGTCAATTTCGCCTTTTATGAGAAATTCGTATGCCGACATAAGTTCTTGGTTTGGCAACGGACGCTCGCCGCACGCCACCAAAAACACCGAAAATATTATTAAGAGTTTTAATGATTTCATTGCTAAAAATTTTTTTCAGCCGCAAAGATACGGCTTTTTTTTGAGTGTTGCAACATTGCAACATCGTTTATTTTGTTGCAAAATCAGATGTTGCAGCATTGCAACATAGTCATTATCAAAAAGTTAACAATTTGGTAGTTGCAACACCTATTGCACGGTGTATATTCGCATTATAATTTTGCAGCGTCATCAGAAAAATGACACGGTTTAAATATTTAAACATACAGACAACCGGCAGACCCGCAAAGGCCAAGCGGCGAGCCATAGTATTAATCACAGAATTTTTATACCATGAAAAGAAACGTAAAAACAGTGGAGGATTTCAAGAATCTGCCATCAGTCAATGGTACTGACTCTGTTGCTGCTGATTTTGAAGTTTTGGATTTTTCTGAACTTGAAATCGTACAGGGTGGTAAAATAGGTCATGGTGCATTTGGCATTGTTTGCAAATGCACACCGCCGCCTCAGCCGCAGAACTAAGCAATTGATTCTAATCTCAACTTTGGATGTCCATAATGTTTGGATATATTGTGGGCATCCTTTTCTAAAAAAAGAAAAAAATGAACTGGAATTTATTACATTTTATCGAAAGCAAAAAAGCAGTCTTTTATGGCGAAAAAGTATTCTTGATGCCGTTGAAAGACCAGCAGTATGCTTTGCTATCGGAATATCAGAACGCCGTCCACAAAGACAAGGCATCCATTGAAGCGAAGCGCGTTGCATCTGCATTTGAAAAATACATTGACGGATTGCCGCCAATAGAACGAAATGCAAATCTTGCAGAGGGATATGTTAACAGAATTATGCTTTGTGTATCAAATGATTGCAATCTTAGATGCAAGTATTGTTATGCCAAAGGCGGTAATTATGGAGCAGAGCGCGGTCTTATGACAAAGGAAACCGCAGACCAATTTGTCGATTTTTGCAAGCGCAACTTCAACAGAATTGACAAAATTGTATTTTTTGGTGGTGAACCGTTGCTCAACTTCAAAATAATTGATTATGTTTGCAGTAGATTTGAAAACGAGCAATTGGACATCAAGCCTGAGTTTGGCATCATTACCAACGGCACCATTTTTTCTGACAAGGTATTGACTATTTTGAAGAAGCATATAAAATTTATAACCGTCAGCATAGACGGTCCTGAAAAAATTAATGACCAAAACAGGATTTTCGAAGATGGTAGCGGAAGTTTTGCGAGGATTATCAATTTTATATCCGAAATTAGAAAGCATACAGACATCAATATCCAATACGAAGCGACGTTTACAAAAGAACACGTGCAAAATGGATTTGAATATGACACGTTGTCAAAATCGCTGAATGCTTTGACTGGAATATCAGGAACTGTGGTTACAGAAAATAATCTGGACGTAAGTAATATGCTCAATTATTTGAATCGCATACACAAAGAGAATATGCTGTCTTCTAATTTTGAAAACTTGCCGCCAGATTTTTGGTCGGTCTTCAATACGGTAATACACCGTCGTAAAGAAGAAATGTGTGGCATAGGCAGAGATTCTTTTTCTGTAACTTATGACGGAAAAATCTATCTATGCCATATTACCAACAACAAATCGAAATGCTTTTTGCAAAATATTACCGATATGAAAAAATTCAGTGAAAATATTTTCAGCAAAAAGGATTTTGAAAGCAATGTGAAATGCTCAAACTGCTGGGCAAAAAATATTTGCGGTTCGTGTCCTGTGGTCAGATTTTATGATACGGATAAAGAAGAATTTGCTCTCGAACCGCAGCAAAAGTATTGTAACATTACTCAAAAATTATTGGATGTTTTTTTGGAAATTATTGTTACAATCCGTACAGACAAAGAACTATGGTCTAACATAAAAAAAGCATAAAAATGAAAAAGGTATCAACAGACTTTGAAGTGCTTGATTTCTCCGAATTGGAGAACATCATTGCGGGCAAGGATAATGCAGCAAGCGGCGTTGGAACGGGCAAATTCGGCATCGTCTGCAAATGTTCACCTGGCGAAGGCAACGCGGGGAAGGGAGGATTCTTCTGCGGCTGCAAAAAGGGCAACAAGAGTAACAAAAAGGGTAAATAGGTATGAAAACATTACTGCTTATCACATTATCTATGCTGTTGAGCATGGAGGCGTTTGCACAGACAATTTCTGGCGGAGTTTTCGCCGAGGACAATATGCCCGTCGCCTTTGCCAACGTCGTTTTGATGGCAAAAGATTCGTCTTTTGTGGATGGCACGATAACAGATGCGGACGGCATTTTTTCTATTAAGAAAAGTGCGGATGCCGCATTTATGACCGTTTCGTGCCTTGGATACGAGCCTAAGACGCTGAGTGTCAACTCCGATTGTAGCCAAATCGTTTTGAAAGCGGCGGATTTGGAGTTGGGCGAAATCACAGTTTCGGCGGGGTTGCCAAAGACGCGCATCAAGGACGGTGCAATGGTAACTGACGTGCAAAACACGTTGCTTGCCAAAGAGGGCAGCACGGAGCGTATGTTGGGCAAGATTCCGGGCGTTATCAAGTCCAAGGATGGTTTTGAAGTGTTTGGCAAAGGCAAGGCGGAGGTCTATATCAACGGCATCAAAATGCGCGACAACAACGTCTTGGAGTCCCTTAATCCCGCAAACATCAAGACCGTGGAGGTAGTCAGCAATCCGGGAGCGCAATACGATGCCGAAGTGAAGGCAGTAATCAGGATTACAACCTTGAAACCTGTTGGCGAAGGCTTCGGTTTCAACACCAAATCAGCCATTTGCATCGGCAAAAATATCGACCTGACCAACCTGATAAATATGAATTACAGGCATGGAAAGTTGGATGTTTTTGGCACTTTGCGCTATTCTGTCTATCGCAATTGGGAGAAGCAATGGGGCGAGATTACCAACAATTCCAATCACCATTGGAAAAATGTCGATTCCGTTGATTACAATGCAAAGTACGACTACATTCCTGTTGTTGCTGGCTTCAATTATCAGGCTGACGCGAGCAACTCTTTTGGCGCACAATACACTGGCACTTTCCATTCTGTGGACGACAACGATTTTGGGAACACGCTGTCGGTTTTCAAGGATGGTGAGTTTTACGACAAGGTGTCGGTGGATGGCGTCGGCGAGGGCAAAAACAGCCATAACCATCTCCTCAACACGTATTACAACGGCGTGGCGGGCGGTTTTTCGGTGGATTTCAACGCCGATTTTATGTTGCAGAATCACGACCAATACGACACCAATCACGACTTGAGCGGCAATTATGACGACCGCGAAATCAGGTCAAAAAACTCAATAACGAACAGATTTTTAGCGCAGAAACTCGTCTTGGGACACGAATTGTGGGGCGGCGAATTGTCTTTGGGCGCGGAGACTTCTTTTACCGACCGCAAGGACAACTATCTGAGTTTTGCGGAACAATACGTCCCTACCGCAAAATCCCAAAACAAGCAGCAGAGCCTTGCAGGATTCTTGGAGTACGGATTTTTGGTTGGCGAGAAAGTGCAGGTTCAAGTCGGTCTGCGGTACGAACATATTGATTTCAAGTATTTTAACGAAGGTGTCAAAGACAACGACGCGAGCCGCAAATACGACGAACTTTTCCCGTCGGCATCGTTGGCTACGCAGATTGGCGGTATGCAAATAATGCTTTCATACAACGAAAAAGTGAGCCGCCCGACATATTCTGAACTCAGAAATTCAGTAAGTTACATAAGCCGTTACCACCGCGAGTACGGCGACCCAAAACTAAAACCTGCCATCGTCCGCAGCCTTTCGTGGATGGCGGCGTGGAATTGCTTGCAACTCGGCGTTTCATATACCAACACTTCTGATTATATCGCGCTATGGCAGACTGTGGAGCCTTTGCAGCCCGAAGTGGAAAAAGTGGTGCCAATCAACATCAAACATCTCCCGACTATTGGCGTACAATTTGCCGCCGCGCCGGAGTTTGGTTGTTATCATCCGAATTTTGAGGTTATGGTAAGGAAACAGTGGCTCAATGCAATGAGCGAGGACGTCAAAAAGGATTTGTCAAAGCCGTATTTCAGTGTGACGTTTGAGAATACGGTTGACTTAGACAATGGTTGGAATGTGGAGGTGGATTGCAATTATAATGGCAAAGGCAATTACGAGTATATATATTTGAGCCGTGATTATTTTAGTTTCGATGTATACGTCAGAAAATCTTTTTTTCATGATGCTCTGAGCGTTGAGGCTGGTGTTTCCGATATATTTTTTGCGCAGCGCAACGATATACGCCTCTGCACCGAAACGGGATTTTTGGATATTCACAAGCAAAGCGACACGAGAGAGTTTTCGCTGACGATAAAATACCGCTTCAACCCCGCGAAGTCCAAATACAAAGGCACAGGCGCGGGCAACGAGGAAAAAGAAAGAATGTAACCATGAAACTCACCATCCAACACGACGCAATGCAATGTGGAATAGCCTGTCTGTCAATGGTTTTTAGCCATTACAAAAGGGAGTATTCCATCGAGTACTTGGAGCAGTACGCACAGGCGGACGCGGAGGGCATGAGCCTCCTCGGACTTGCGCAGACCGCCGAGAGGCTCGGTCTCCATGCCGTATGCGGTCGCAGCAACTTAAAAGCCCTGCAATCCGCACCGCTGCCCGCCATATTGCATTGGAACCAAAACCATTACGTCGTATTGGACACAGTGTCGCGCCGGGGTAAAAGATACCGCGTTTACGACCCCGGCATCGGCATTGTGGACTACACGGAGGACGAATTTAAGGAAGGCTGGCTCTCCACCAATTCCAACGGCGAAGAAAAGGGCGTTGTGATGTTTCTCTCGCCCACACCGCAGTTTTACCAGACGCATGGCGACGACGAGCCAAAGACCGAAAAACGCTCCTTCTCCTTTCTGTTCAATTACTTCAAGCAATACCGTCTATTGTTTTCGCAGATATTTCTTGGATTGATAGTTGGCTGCATCATACAACTCGCGCTGCCATTCTTGATGCAAGAAGTAGTTGACACAGGCATTGCAAACAAAGATATTCCGTTGATTTGGCTGATACTTTCGGGGCAGATGGTGATGATAGTGAGTGCGACGGCGATAGACTTTATTCGTCGGCGGCTGTTGCTGCATATCAGCATGGGCATCAACATCTCGCTGATAAGCGATTTTTTCATCAAACTATTGCGGTTGCCGATGCGATTTTTTGACGTCAAGCAGACTGGCGACATCTTGCAGCGCATCCAAGACCATGAGCGCGTAGAGGAATTTCTTACGGGCAAGACCTTGAACGCGGCGTTTTCTCTATTGAGTTTTGTGATTTTTGGCGCGGTGCTGCTGTATTACAGCGTCAAAGTTTTCTTGATTTTCTTTGTCGGAAGCATTTTGTATGGAGGGTGGACTGTTTTGTTTCTCAACAGGCGCAAAGTGTTGGATTACCTGACCTTCTCCAAACAAGCCGATGCCGCCAACAAAACATATCAGTTTATCACGTCCGTGCCTGAGATAAAACTCCAAAACTGTGGTCTGCGCCGCCGCTACGAGTGGGAGGATTCGCAGGCGGAGATTTTTGAGGTGAAGACCAAATCGCTGAAACTTCAACAACTGCAAGAGGCGGGCGGCGTTTTTGTCAATCAGACCAAAAACATCATCATTACCATCGTGGCTGCCACGTCGGTAATATCAGGCGACATGACGCTTGGCATGATGATGGCGGTGCAGTACATCATGGGGCAGTTAAACTCGCCGTTGGAGCATCTGATGGACTTCTTTTACAGCGTACAGGACGTGAAAATAAGCCTCGAACGCATCAACGAAATCCACGACAAGACCGACGAAAACTACGGCAAAACCATATCTTCAATTCCTGAAAACGGCACGGGAATAGAGTTCCGTAACGTCTGCTTCAAGTACAACATCCACCGCCTCAAAAACACCTTGACGGACATCAACATCCTCTTCCCGAAAGGCAAGCAGACGGCGATAGTAGGCGCGTCGGGCAGCGGCAAGACTACGCTGATAAAACTGATGCTTGGCTATTATCCCGTAGTTTCGGGTGCGATAACAATCAACGGTGAAAACATCAACAATCTCCATCTTGATTCGTGGCGGCGTCATTGCGGCGTGGTGATGCAGGAGGGCGTGATTTTTGCGGAATCCATCGCCCGCAACATTGCCGTAGGCGACGGCGAGATAGACGAAGAACGCTTAAAACAAGCCGCCGAAACCGCCTGTATTTTTGATTTTGTGATGTCATTGCCTTTGAAATTCAATACAATAATCGGTGCTGACGGCATAGGACTTTCGCAAGGGCAGAAACAGCGCATCCTGATAGCCCGTGCAGTCTATAAAAATCCCGACTTCATATTCCTTGACGAGGCCACCAACGCACTTGATGCCGACAACGAGCGCAAAATTGTGGAAAACCTCTCCAAGTTTTATGACGGACGGACTGTAATCGTGGCGGCGCACCGCCTCAGCACGGTAAAGAACGCCCACCAAATCATCGTGCTTTCAGACGGTTGCATTGCAGAAGTTGGCAACCACGATTCTCTCACCGCACAGCGCGGCATATATTACAATTTGGTGAAAAATCAATTGGAATTGGGGTCGTAGGGGGCTTCCTTGTGTACGCTCCGTTAAAACAATAATATCATGGAAAACATCGAATTACGTTCAGAAAAAATCCGTCGTGTCATTGGCAGGAAGCCGGGCTTTTGGCTCACGTGGGGTACTACGATAATTGCTGTTGCATTGGCGGCGGCAGCGGCATTTTGGCTATTTTGAGAAAATTTTCATTGCTAAAAAGTTTTTTTCCGCTGCAAAGGTACGGCTTTTTTTGAGTGTTGCAATGTTGCAACATCGTTTATTTTGTTGCAAAATCAAATGTTGCAGTATTGCAACACGGTAATTATCAATATGTTAATAAATTGGCATTTGCAACACCTATTGCACGAAAAAAAATAGTGGAATATTTTTGCAGCGTCATCAGAAAATGACATGGTTTAAATATTTAAACATACAAGTAACCCGGCGAACCGCTAAGGCCAAGCGGCGAGCCATAGTATTAAACTACAAAATTTTTCATACAAATGAAAAGAGTAATCATTCCAGTAGTGGCATTTGTTGCAATGGTAGCAGCGATGCTGCTCAACGCCTGCACCGAGCCACTCACAGACACTGCTACTCCTGAAGTAGCACAGACAGAAGCCAACGCACCTGCCCCCATCGAGTTCTCGCCTGAAGAACTCAGCCTTGTGGAGCAGATTGCCAACAATTCGCCCAAAATCAGCCAAGAGAGCGCACAGCAGACCGCAATGCAGTTGCTTGGTCTGCAAGGCGATGCGGCAGAAGTCAATTCTACCCCCGCCAAGCCGTTGTTGGCAAGCACTGTGTTCTGCAACCGCAAAACAGTGTACAACGGCATCTCCAAATCGTATGAGACAGAGAACGACACTGCGTTCTATGTCTTCAACACCCCCGACGACAACGGCTTTGCCATTGTAGCCGCAGACCTCCGAGTGCCAAATCAGGTGCTGGCATTTTCCGACCACGGAAGTTTTGCCCTCGAATCCGACAATCAGGAAGCAGCGTACATCCTCGAACTCGCCCAGGACTACGTAGCAAATTGTATCGCCAAGGCTGAGGCTGAGGAAGATTCAATCTACCAATCAATTTGCAACAAACTCGGAATCAATCTGGACACTATTAGGCAAGGCGCAAACTTGTCTAAGAGCCAAATTTTGTACAAGATTAAATGTACAACAGTTGGCACTCCTAAAGTAACAATAAAGGACTATGGCGAGGTGAAACCAATGTTGACTACGAAGTGGGGGCAATGGGCTCCATACAACGGACTATTAGAAGGAAAACCAGCCCGCTGTGGTACGGTAGCAATAGCGCAACTTTTGGCATTTTGGAAGGCTCCGAAGAATAAGAACTTCGATTGGAATCTCATACTGGATGATAGTCTTTCGTGGACTTCAGGATACAAAAACCAAGTTGCCAAACTTTTCAAATATGTCGCAGACGGCATCAAAGACCTTCCAAATAAAGCTCTCAACAAAAATGACATTCCTCCTTTTTTGAGAAAAATCAATATGTCAACCCAGAAGAAATGGGCTAATTACTCTTTTTCGTCCGTTGTGGAAGCCTTGGATAATAAAATACCAGTCATTTTCAGCGGTTATGAAAAAAATAAAGATGTAGGACATGTTTGGATAGCGCACGGTTATCTAAAAAGGGAATACACCAGAGAAGAAGTGTTCAAATACTGCATTGTTGAACAATTTGACGATGGTACAATAACGCAGAGATACGAAGACATCCCATCCAAAACTACAAAAAATTATGATTTGCTCTATATCAACTGGGGATGGGAGGGTATAGACAACGGCTATTTTGATCAAAATGTCTTCGACGTAAACAGAAGATATGTAGAAAAATATGATGGTTCGTTTTCTATTGCCAATTCTGAAAATGGAGGTTGCGAATACTATAACAGTTATATAAAAACAATCACCGACATCTATCCAAGATAATAAACCATAAAACACACAATACTATGACACACAAACTAACCAAAACAGCAATTCTGCTCATTCCCTTGTTCATTGCCC
>CAMJWL010000132.1 GCA_946409405.1 uncultured Bacteroidales bacterium | reverse complement strand
GAGGGCTACAAAAAATTTGCGGCTTGCGACATCGAATTTTCGATGCCCAAGCCGTCTTATACTATCGATACGCTCACCTATTTGGGCGAAAAATACCCCAAGCGCGACTTCGCCCTCATCATGGGTACAGACAATCTGGAACGTCTCGACCGTTGGAAAAACTACGAGCAAATCATCAACAATCACAAGATTATCGTTTTCCCCCGCAATGGCTGCGACGGCGGCGCATTGCGCTCGCATCCTAATATCAGGATTGTTGACACGCCTATTATAGAGGTGTCAAGCACTTTTATCAGAGAATCCATACGGCAAGGCAAGGACGTGAGGTTTTTCATGCCGGAGAAGGTGTTTGAATATGTGGACGAGATGAATTTTTGGCGGAAATAATACGATTTATTCTCTCCTCAGCGCGTCCAGCGGGTCGATGCCCGCCGCCCTATTAGCCGGATATACCGACGCGGCAACGCTGATTATCACCGAAAACAGCACAGCCATCAACGCCAAGGTCCACGAAAAGTCAAAAAATTCCAGGTTGCAGCCGATAATCTTGCCAATCTGCGTATTAGCGAAACTGCTTGCCGCCTGCGACGCCAACTTGCCGCCTACAACGCCGCACACGCCGCCTACCAATCCTATGATGGCCGCCTCCAAATAAAAAATCATCTTAATCTGCCACTGAGTAGCACCGAGCGACTTCATGATGCCTATCTCCTTGCGACGCTCGTATATCGCCATTATCAAGGTGTTAACAATGCCAAGCACCGACACCAACAGCGCGATGACACCCACCGCCGCAAAAATGGAATCCAGCATCAGGAATATATTTTCGATGTCGTCGAGTTTGTCGCCCACCGAAAACACCTGCAATCCCATCTCCTCAAGACGGTACTTGACGGCTTTGAGGTTATTGTGTTCCTTTACTCGGATGTGTACATAACCATATTTGGCGGTTCTGTCGGTCTTGCCGTCCATGATGTCGTAGATACTGCGCACATCGATGCACGGCACGTAGTTGATGGCGTCTGACGGTATAAAAACGTCGGATCCGTTGAAAACCCCGGAAGACAACGCGCCATTGTCGATGATGCCGGCTATCTGGATTGCGGTCTCTTCGTTGCGGAGCGGGAGTTCGCCGTTTCGCGATTTTATCATGTCGAGTTTGGTGGGGTCAAACACCCTCGTAATTATCGTCAAATCCTTGCCTATCACCGAATCCACCGGCAATACGAGAGTGCCGTTGCCAGAGGTAATGTTTTCGTCGTCGCCCTCCACGCGGATACGCATCTGTTGCAGGAGTTGGCGGCTCACAATCACACGAGCCTCCTCCGCATCGCTGAAAAACCGCCCGCGAGAGATGTTGGCAAAAGGCGGATAGCCGCCCATCTCCATCGGCACCGCCTTGACGCTCGCCTGCACAGAACGCCCGGCAAGCATCACCATTGCGGGTTTAGACACCACGGGAAAGGCTATCGCCACCTCACTCCAACTGCGAATACCATCTATCACCGAATCGTTGAGCGGTACTTCGGGCTTGTCTTGCGAGAGGATGGTGCTGCGCGAGCCTGGCGCATCGAGGTCGAAGGAACGGCTCGTGGCTGTGAGACCCGTAAAGATGTCGTTGTTTTCCATCGAGCGGGATATATTGCCAGTGATGCCCTGCGCGAAGGAAATCATAGCCGCAAGCGACCCTATGCCCACCGCCACGCCGAGCGACGTGAGGATGGTGCGCATGGTGTTTCGCCGGAGGTTATAAAGGGCGAGCGTTGCTATGTCAGACAGGTTCATGGATTGGGATTGGTGGATATTTTGATGATTTCGCCGTCGGAGAGCAGCACCGTCTTGTGCGACACACGCCCGGCGGTCTCCTTGTCGTGCGTTACCATGATGATGGTGATGTGGTGCTTCTTGTTGAACATCTGCAAGAGCGATATAATCTCCGCCGAAGTGGCGGTGTCGAGGTTGCCCGTAGGCTCGTCGGCGAGGATAATCTTGGGCTTGTTGGCAAGGGCGCGGGCAATGGCAACACGCTGCGCCTCGCCGCCGGAGAGTTCCGACGGATAGTGCATGGCACGGTTGTACAAGCCCATGTTGTACAGCAATTCGCACGCCCTCGTCTCGCGGAGCCGGCGCGGATAGTTGCTGAATATCAGCGGGAGTTTCACATTGTCGATGGCGGTGCGCGTGGGTATCAGGTTAAACGACTGGAAAATCATCCCAATAGTAAATTTTCTGTACCGCGCCAACTGTTTCTCGCTCATAGTCAAGATGTTGACTCCCTCCACGCATACGCTACCCTCGGCGGAGGTGTCCATGCCGCCGAGGAGGTTGAGAAGCGTGGATTTGCCCGAGCCGCTCTTGCCCACTATCGACACAAACTCCCCCTCCTCCACATCAAAATTGATGTTGCGGAGAGCGTAGATTTTGTTTTCGCCCTTGTAATATGTCTTGCAAAGGTTGCTAACTTTTAATAATGCCAATTTTTTTCAAAAAATTTTGCTGTAAAGATAGGAATTTTTTTTAAATTAGCACCGCAAAAAATACAAACATTTTTTACAAAAAAATAATCATGCAATTCAAAGACTATTACAAGATATTGGAAGTGGATTCCAACGCCACGGCAGACCAGATAAAGAAGTCGTACCGCCGCCTCGCCATGACCTACCACCCCGACCGCAACCCCGGCAACAAGGCTGCGGAAGACATGTTTAAGGAAATCAACGAGGCTTACGACGTGCTTAGCAACCCCGAAAAACGTCAGAAATTTGACCTCATGCGCGACGGCAAAAACAACTCCACCGACTTCTACACCAAAAACAGCGGCTCCACGTCATCGTACAAGAAGACATCGGGCGGCACCAAGTCTGGCAGCAACGACGACGATTTTGACTTCGACCTCGACTACTTCAAACGCAAAACAAGCGAATATTCCGACTTCTTCAACAACTTTTTCCGCAATAGCACTCTCTTCAAAGGCGACGACTTCACGGGGGCCATCACCATCTCGCTCCAAGAGGCTTACACCGGCTCCACGCGCATTCTCAACATTCTCGACCAAAAACTGCGCATCAAGATACTGCCCGGCATCACCGACGACCAACTCCTCAAAATCCCAGAACAAGGCTATCCTGGCATTGCTGGCGGCAAGAAGGGCGACCTCTACGTGCGTGTGAAGGTGGAGAAAGACCCCTACTTCACGCGGCGCGGCGACGAACTGTTTACAGAAATCTATGTGGACGTGTTTAAGGTATTGCTCGGCGGCGAAATCTTGCTCCACACGCTCTCAGGCGACATCAAGATAACCATCCCGCAGGGCATCGAATACGGCAAGCAACTCCGCGTAAAGGGCAAGGGAATGCCCGTATATAACGTGCCAAACATGTACGGAGACCTGTACGTAAAAGTGAAATACACCGTACCCAAAAACCTCACGCCCGAACAACTCGACCTCATCCGCCAGGCAGCAGATAAGAAGTAATTGAAGTGATTGAATAATTGAAGTAACTGAAAACTGAAATAATTGAAACTATGAAAAAATACACCTTATTATTAATAGCGTTCCTGATGTGCGCCTTTGTAGGAAATGGGTACGCGCAGTTCAGGGATTTTGAAGACGACAACGGCAGCAACAATCAGAACAACAACCGCCGCAACAACCAGCAACGCTACCGGCTGATGGATCATCTGAGATTTGGCGGCGACTTTGGCTTGGGATTTGCCACGGGCGCGTTTTCGGTGCAATTCTGTCCGCAGGTTGGCTACTATTTCAACCAATACATAACCGCCGGACTCATTGGCACTTACGAGTATTACAAGTACAATTCGAGTTCATACAATTCGATTTCGAGTAGCGTGTATGGCGGCGGCATCTACGCCGACAGTCATCCCCTCGACTTCCTCGTAATACACGCCGAGGCGCAGGTAATCTGTTACGACAACTATTGGGCCAACTACAACGACCCCGAAAAGAAGGTGGACATCCCAATCCTGATAGGCGGCGGCTACCACAAGCAACTCACCGACCGCGCTTCCGTAAACATGATGCTCCTTTGGAACCTAAACACTACCAAGGGTTTGGAACACAATACATCGTTCTCCAATCCCATAATCAGAATTAATGTAACGTTCTAAAAACTCCTTCCTGCGATTTATTAAAAAAAAATTTAACCCCGCACATCACTCTGATATACGGGGTTTTTGTATGCCGTGTTTTTTATTTCATCGTCGTGATTAATTAGCCGACAATGCCATCACCTTGTTATTAAGGATTTCGTTTTCGGCTTTGAGTTCGGCAATCTGACGGTTGAGGTCGTTGACGTTTTCGATTTGGTGGGTGATGTTTTTGGCGATGACGCAAATCTTTGTCAACACATTGTACTCGTCGCGTATCGGCGTGTATATCTCGCTGAGATACACTTGTTTGCCGTTGAATGAGTACTTGTTGACCGCAGAGTAGATAAGGCCGTCGGCGAGTTTCTTGAGACCCTCGTCAAAATTCTTGATGCTCTCCTCCTCCAGCATATATGAGCGCACGTCGTGGCTGTCGAGTTCGGTATACTGCATCACAATAGAATTGAGGAGCCTTGCATTCATGCTCATAAAGAATCCCTGGGCATCGAGTTCGTAATATCCTGCCGAATTGTTGAGGATATACTGATGCGTCATGAGTTCATCCTTGATTTTCTCGTTCTTGTCGTTGAGTTTTTGGATGACGGACGCATTGGTCTCCGCCTGGTTCTCAAAGTCGTCATGCAACTTCTGGTACTTCACGGATTCGCGCTTATTGAGTTCCTCAAGGTTCTCGATTTTCGATTTGAGGGTTTCGATGTTCTTATGCACCTCCGCCTCCTGTTGTGCAAGACGCTCCGATTTTTGGTGCGACTCTTCGAGGAGTTTGGCGGTGTTCATATTAATCTTCACACTCGCGATGGTGGATGCAATGGTCTCGCCTATCTTCTCGATAAACTCCACCTGGTATTTCTCAATCACTTGGAACGATGCCAACTCCACGATACCGAATGTCTCGGCGTTCACCTTGAGCGGCACGATAACAAGGCAAGTGGGGTCTGCCTCGCCGAGACCGCTACAGATATGCACGTAGTCCTTGGGGATGTCGGTCATATATACAGTCTCGTTTTCGCGGAAACACTGTCCCACCAAGTTTTCGCCTACCTCGATGCGCTGCTTGGCGTATTTGAGGCGGTCGTAAGCGTAGAAGGCGGTGAGTTCGAGGTGTATGTCGGCGGGGTCAGAATCGTCCACGATGTAGATGCCGCCCATGTTGGCGTCGAGGTAGCGCACAAGACGCTCGATGACCCTGTTGCTTAGCACCTGCATATCGTCGCCCGCGTTGCGGAGCACTTCGTTGAACTCGGCAAGACCTTGCGACGCCCAGTTTCGCTGCGTGTTTTCCACCTTGCGTTCCTCTGCCTCGTTTTCGGCCTTGATAAGGTTGTCGCGCATCACGAGGAGCGAGTTAGCCAACACGTCGTGCTTGCTCCTCGGCTTAAACTCAGTGGAGAAGTTGCCCTCACCAATCTTGATGGCGAAGTGCGACGTCTCGTCGAGGTTGCTAATCAACGTCCTCAGAATCTGCGTCATCTCGGCAATCTCGTCGTTGCCCTTCACTTCCACTTCGGGCAGGATACCTTCTGACATTTCCTTGATTTTTTCCTTCAAGTAATTGAGTTTGCGGAGGTTATAGTTTAGCACGAGGTATATTACGATAAGGCATACAAAGATGATGAGCATACCGATATTGAGGAGGTTGTCTGATTCGTTGAAACCAGTCTCCATGATGTCGAGTTTTTCACGCGAATCCTTGCGGAAGGAGTTGGCGAGTTGTGTAGCCGTAAGGTAAGCCCTTTTGTAACAGCCCATTGCCTCGCCGTCTGTAACGCTGTACCGGCGGAACGAATAGTTGCTCTTGTCGGCAAACTTTTCGGGCGTATTGAGGTTGTCCACGATGTCCGCCTGCAAGGTAAACAGCGTGTCCACTACGGAAGTAAGTTTAAAATACAGTTCCTTGTTCTTGTCGTTCCACAAGTCCTTGTCCACAAAACCTACAATCTGCGCCTTGAGCGAATCGTAGAGTTCGCCATGGCACGACTCTATCTCGCCGAGCAACTTGCCGTCCCTCGGCTCGCCTTTGAGCGTCCATTTTGTAGTAAGGTACTGCGAGGTCTCTATCAAATCTTTGAGCCGCTCGGTGTATATCATCGACGGGAATATCAGTTCACTGTTTTCCGCCGCATGTACACTGTTGACACTCTGCGTGTTGTTCATGGTTCTATACACGAGCAGGAGCAGGATGCCAAGCAACCCAAAACCCAACAGCAACTTGAGTTTTAACGTAAAGTGAAAACTATATTTCATATCGTTGTTATATTAAATTTCTAATAATCAAGCACTTGCACATAACGACACGTCTGCCAGTACACGCACAATTTTTCTGCATAAAATTAAACAACAAATACGCCAAATGCAAATAAAATTGCAAAAAAATTATATCGCACCGCAATTTTTTAGTGCATCACCAGAAATCGCTTAGTGCATCAACTTAAAAACCAACTCCTGCAACAACGCCCCCGCATCTGTGGAGACGTTGCCAACGCCCTTGCTGCGGAGGTCGTATTCGCGCAAAAGGGATATGCCCGCCACCGTCTTGGGCAGCGTGAGCCGTTTGGCGGCATCCTGATAGTCGCGCAGAAAATACGGACTGCACCCCATAGCCGCACACTGCGTGTTGGTGTCCTTGCCCGCGTACTGCCAATATACCAGCATCTTGGAGTAAAAACCATACAGCGACGTGATAGTAAGCACGAGGGGGTTGTCCTTTTGGTTTTTGGCAAAATGCGCCACTATCCTCGCCGCCTTCTCCACGTTGCCGGTGCTGATTACCTTTTGCAACTCGAAGTTGTTGTAATCCTTGGAGATGCCGATATTGTCTTGAATAGCCTCTGGTGTTACCTGCGCCCCCTTTGGCAGCGCGATGGCAAGTTTGTCGAGTTCGTTGCTAATCTTCGACAAATCGGTGCCGAGGTACTCCGTGAGCAGCCGCGTGGCGCGTGGGTCGATGGTAAAGCCGATGCCTTTTACATAACTCTCTATCCACGCGGGAATCTTGTTTTCGTAAAGTTTGGCAGACGTAAACAACACGCCCGTCTTCTCTATCAACGCGGCGAGTTTTTTGCGCTTGTCGAGCGTCTTGTACTTATGGCACAATACAAGTATGGTGGTCTTCTGCGGCTTTTGCACATAATACACAAGGTCGTCGATTTTCTTGAGTTCCTGTGCCTCCTTTACTATTACCACCTGATATTTTGCCATTGCCGGAAAACGCCGCGCCATCATGTCCAGGTTCCTTACGTCGGTGTCCTTACCATATACCACGGTCTGATTGAAGATGCGCTCGTCTGGCGTCAACACATGATCCTCTATATAGCCCGATATTTGGTCTATATAATAAGGCTCCTCTCCCTGCAACAGGTAGATGTTGGCAAACTTGCCCGCCTTCAAGTCAGACATTATGGATTCGTAAGTGGCTGCCATATTGCTTGTTATGCTTTGCTCGACAAATAGACCTTGGCAATTTTTTGGATGTACTTGCCAATGATGTCAAATTCGAGGTTCACACGGTCGCCCACTTGGAGCGCGTGGAAGTTGGTAACGTCATACGTATATGGAATGATGGCTACGCGGAATCTGCCCGCCTCCGAGTTGCACACCGTAAGGCTCACTCCGTTGACAGCCACCGAACCTTTTTCTACTGTGATGTTGCCCTGCGCAGTGTCGTATTCTATTGTGTAATAACGACTTCCGTCGGCATCCTCTATCTTTGTGCATACGCCCGTCTGATCCACGTGTCCCTGCACGATGTGTCCGTCGAGCAGAGAATCGGGCCTCATGCTGCGTTCGAGGTTCACCTCCGTGCCTACCTTCCAATCGGAGAGGTTGCTGCGGTCGAGGGTCTCCTTCATGGCGGTAACGGTATAAGATTTGCTGTCGCACCTCACCACCGTAAGGCACACTCCATTGTGCGCAACGCTCTGATCTATCGACAATTCGCCCGCAAAGGGAGATTCGAGCGTAAAGTCGATGTTGCTGCGGTCGTGCCGTATCTCCACCACGCGGCCTATGCCTTCTACAATTCCTGAAAACATTTTACTTGGCAATTACGTGGTACGACGAAATAATGCCTTCTATCACCGACGAGGAGAATCCGTTGCGCTCCATCTCGTTGAGTCCACGGATTGTAGTGCCAGACGGGGTGCAAACGCGGTCGATGAGTTGTTCGAGGTGCGTGCCTTCCTGCATAAAAAGTTCCACAGTACCCTTCATGGTCTGCGCCACAATCTCGTTGGCAACGTCGCTGCGGAATCCAATCTCGATGCCGCCCTCCACCATCGCCCGCATAAACCTCAATACGAAAGCAATGCCCGAACCAGTCAAGATAGTGGCGGCATTGATGCGGCTCTCGTCTATTACAATCACTTTGCCAAGGCAGCCCAAAACCTTCATTGTAGGCTCCACAACCTCGTCTTCCGCGTCGTATGCCACGCAAGTAGTTGATTGATTGATAGATGCGGCGATATTGGGCATAATGCGGAATACCGACACCTTTTTATAACAGTAACCCTTGATCTGGTCGATGCTCAATCCGGCTACCGGCGACACGATGGTCTGACTATTGTTGAGAGCGGGCGCAATCTCCTCGATAACGTCCTTTGCAATCCACGGCTTTACGCACAGGAAAATGATGTCCGCGCTCTTTACCGCCTCGATATTGTTTCGCGTAGCGTTGACGCCCCACGTGCGCACTTTGTCAAGATCCGCCTCGGGGTCGGTGGCGGTAATATCGAGACCATATTCTTTCTGCCTGTTGGCAAGGCCTTTGACAATCGATGCTCCGAGATTGCCGCAGCCTATCACTGTAATTTTCATGTTTTAATTGTTAGTTTTTTCACCGCCCCAAAGATAAACATTTTTTGTAAAAAAACTTTACACATCTGTAAAATTTTTTTACACCTTTACACTCCACCTTTAACATAACACACTATCTATCAGCATTATAAAATTATGGCATGGAAACTGATATATTTTCGATACAAGCAAACAAATAAATAATTAACTATGCCACAACAAAAAACGTTAAAGAAAATGAATATCAGAAACGAACAACCCGCCGACTTCCGCGAGGTGGAAAACCTCACCCGCGAGGCTTTTTGGAACGTTTATCGTCCCGGCTGCACAGAACACTACGTACTGCACAAGTACAGGAGCAATCCCGACTTCATCCCCGAACTCGATTTTGTGATGGAGGAGGACGGCAAGATTATCGGACACGTGATGTTTTCTAAGGCGGAACTCGTAAAAGACGACGGCACGAAGATTCCAAGTTGGACTTTTGGACCTATCAGCATTCACCCCGACTACAAACGCAAAGGTTACGGGTTGAAACTATTGAATTTTGCACTCGAAAAGGCTAAGGCTATGGGCGTTGCGTTTCTCTGTATGGAGGGCAATATCGAATTTTACAAACACGCAGGTTTCGACCTTGCAAGCAAACTAAAAATTCATTACCACGCCGAGCCCAAAGAGAACGATGTGCCGTATTTTCTTGCTCAGGAATTGATTCCCGGATTTTTAAATGGCATAGAAGCAACATATTGTCCGCCAAAAGGTTACTTTGTTGCCGATGAGTTTCCCGAAGAATTTGCAGCATACGAGGCAACATTCCCACCGAAGGAGAAAA
>CAMJWL010000131.1 GCA_946409405.1 uncultured Bacteroidales bacterium | reverse complement strand
GATTCAAACCTGCAACCTTCTGATCCGTAGTCAGATGCTCTATTCAGTTGAGCTACGAGGCCAGACCGTATTGTTTATACCTTTAAATTCGGGGACAAAGGTATAGTGTTTTTTTGAAACCGCCAAATTTTTTTGATGTTTTTTTTGAAAAAAAATCGTTGATATTGTATTTCAGTGCATTACATTGCCACAGATTGCTCGTTTTCCTTGGTGAGAAACACGTTGAGCGAGTACAGAGAGAAGTCGCCGTCTATTATGTTGAAGAAATAAGTGTACTTGTTGCGGCTCTTGTTGGCAATAGCGATGAATCCTTTGCCCGGAGAGTCGTCGTGGTACATGCCGGCGCGTTGATCCTTGTCGGCGTTGTTTACGATGTCGAGTATTTTTCTTGTGTACTCGATGTTGGAGTTTTTGATGAGGTTTGCCGAGGTGAGTTTGATAAATTTGCGGTCTTCGCTCACTATAAACATGCCAAAACAGCCGTTGTCGCTGTCACCCTCGCGCCGGTCGCCAAATCGGAGGATGTTTTGGAGCATCTCTATCATCAGGTTGTTTACCCGACTTTTGAGCAATTTGGTGGTGTTGATTTGCTTGGCGAGTATCGAGAGTAGGCTTTTGACGTTGCCCTGTGTCAGCGTGCCGCTGTACAGGAGGGCGACGTTGCATTGCTGGAGCAACGAGCGATACTGCCGTATTTTGTCGATGCGCTGCTGGTCGTGCGTGAGAGTAATTGTCTTAGACATAGGGATTTCCAAGTTCAAATAGAACATCGACATCCCGTATTTTGCTGGCACAAACTCGTACTGGAATTTGCTGCCCGACTTCCTCGCCATCTCGATAAGTCCGAGACCTGCGCCGCCCTTGCTCGAAAAAGTGCCGTTGCTCAGTACTTGCTTGGCGTATTCTTTGAGTTGATCGGCGTCCATGGAGTTTACCTTTTCCAATTTTTCGCGCAGGGGTTCTATCGCCTGGTCGTAGATAAGGTTTGCGGACGTGATGGAGTACGACTGTTCCTTGCGTTTGAGGATGAACAACGCGCTTTGGTCAAAGTCTGGGTCGTCATAGACATCCTGATGGCGTGTAATGTTTTGCAGACATTCCACCATTATAAAATACACCCTTTTCCTCACCAAGATTTGCTCCTTGCTGTCGGTGAAGTTGGCTTCGGCGAGCGCAAGGATATGCTCCACTATGGTAGAGTCAACAATTCCCCTGTACGAGTACTCCAGGCGACCGCCTTTGGTGTGCTTGTACAGAGGGTATGCTATGTTGTCGAGAACGATATTGTTGTCTGACATTTTGGGTGCATCAAAAATTGTTACTCTATATACTTAACGTTTTTTTGAAAAATTTGTTATTTTTTAGATAACATTTTCCCAAAAAAACTTACAAATACCTGTCTCTCAGAATCTTTTCAAGTTGCTTGTAGTCGTTGTCGATGCGTATCGACTCCTTCTTCTTGTCCAAGCAACGTTTGAGAGATTCGGGCAGTGGCGGTGTGATGCCTGTTGCCTCCTGTACAACATCGAGGAACTTGCACGGATGCGCCGTTTCGAGGAAGATGCCCGGCGTTGAATGGTCGCCGCCGAGTTGCTTCTCTATGCCCAACATTCCTACTGCGCCGTGCGGGTCGAGGATGTAGCGGTGCTGTGTGTAAGTTTCCTTCATCTTGGCGCGTGTGGCGTCGTCGGTGAAGGAGTAACTCGATATGGTCTCGCCAAACACCTTGCAGTTGTGTCCAAATACCATGTCGAGACGCTCGAAGTTGCTGGGGTCGCCTACGTCCATGGCGTTTGAAATGGTCTGCACTGACGGTTTGGGCGTGTAAGTGCCTGTCTGCAAATATTGCGGCACGGTGTCGTTGGCGTTGGTGGCAGCCACAAAGTGCTTCACCTTCAATCCCGATTTCAACGCCAAAATGCCGCCGGTGATGTTGCCGAAGTTGCCGCTCGGCACGCAAATCACCGCGTCGTCCCTCTTAATCTGCGATACTGCATAATAATAATAGAACGACTGCGGAATCAATCGTGCAATGTTAATCGAGTTTGCAGAGGTCAACTTTATCTTGTCCTTGGTGTCAAAATTGGCGAAGGCGGTCTTCACAAGTGCCTGACAATCATCAAAAACGCCATTAACTTCGAGGGCGGTGATGTTGTTGCCGTTGGTGGTGAGTTGCTTCTCTTGGATTTCGCTCACCTTGCCGCTTGGGTAGAGGATTATCACGTCCACGCCTGGCACATTGAGGAAACCGTTGGCAACCGCGCTGCCCGTGTCGCCAGATGTAGCCACGAGGATTACCGTCTTTTCGTTCCTTTGACGCGAAAAGTACCCCAAACAACGTGCCATAAACCTTGCTCCCACATCCTTAAATGCGCATGTGGGGCCGTGGAAAAGTTCGAGGGAGTAGATGTTGTCTTTTACGTTGACGAGCGGGATGTCGAAACTGAGGACATCTTCGCATAATGCGCGAAAGTCGGCGTCGGGAATTTCGTCGCCAACATACTGGCGGCCAACCTGATAGCCGATTTCTTGCAGGCTCATGCCGTAGAGGTTGTCCCAGAAAGATTGGGGCAACGTTATGTAGTGTTCGGGGACAAAGAGACCTTTGTTGGGCGCAAGACCGCGCTTTACGGCTTGTTCGAAGGATACTTTGAGATTTTTGTCCCTTGTGCTAATGTACTGCATTTCTGTTGTTTAGGTATGTTAATTGTTGAAAAAAACGTCATGCAACACGTTGAGTGCCTTGGTGGCGTCCACCTTCTTCACGATGATGGAAACATTGACCTCGGTGCTGTCCTGTACAATGGCGTGGATGTTGATTCCGGCGTTGCCAAGCGCGGTAAACGCCTTGCCAGTGAGTCCGGCGTAATTCTTCATGCCTTCGCCCACCATTGCAACGATGGCGTAGTCGGTCTCCGCAACTGTCTTGTTTACAGTGTCTTTGCGGATTTCAAAGTCGAACTCCTCGTTGATTGCCTTCACTGCCTTGTCGGCATCCTTGGCGTCGATGGCGAGACAGATAGACATCTCCGAACTTGCCTGACAAATGATGGTGATATTGATATTGTTGCGGCTCAGCATGTTAAACAGCCTTCCTGCGATGCCCGTAGTACCTACGAGACCCGTGCCGGAGAAGGTAATCATGGCGATGTTCTCCATCGTGGAGATTGCCTTGATGGGAATTTCGTGTGATGTCTCCTGCGATACGAGTGTGCCTTGGTCGTCGGGGCGGAAGGTGTTGAGGATTTTCATGGGGATTTTTTTCTCCATCACCGGCTGTACGGTGGGCGCGTAGATAACCTTTGCGCCGAAGTTGCTGAGTTCCAACGCCTCGCGGTAACTTACCTTGTCCAAAGGATAAGCCTTTTCCACCTTGCGGGGATCGGAGGTGTAGATGCCGCTCACGTCGGTCCAGATTTCGAGCATAGTGGCGTCGAGGGCAGCCGCGTAGAGAGCCGCCGTGTAGTCGCTGCCGCCGCGTCCGAGTGTGGTGGCGTAGCCTTTTTCCGATTTGGAGATAAAGCCCGGCGCAACAGTGATGTCGGCGTTGGGATTCCAGTTTTTGCGGATGTTTTCGTATGTTACGGTACGGTTTACGTGTTCCTTGCCGTTAACGGGGCGCGTGATGATTATCTGCGACGAATCGAGGTAGTCAACATTGCCGTTGTGAATCTGCAAGTACCTGTAAATGATGTCGTTTGACATTCTCTCGCCGAAACTTACAATGATATAGTATGCCCTCTCGGAAAGTTCGTTGAGGAAGTATATCGATTCGAGAACCTTGTCGAGCCTTGTTATGTAACTGTGAATCTTGCTTTTGAGGTCGTACTGTTGCTTGGCGTCGATGAGCGCGTCGATGAAGTCGTAATGACGCTTCTCTATCTGCGCACTAATCTCGCGGTAACTGATGTCGCCAGCCGCAGCCTTGTCGCCCGCCTCCGTGAGCATGTTGGTTACTTTGCTCAGGGCCGAACAGACCACAATCTGCTTTTCGGTAGTCCTCTTGAGGATTTCACTGATATTTTTTACTGTCTCTACCGAGGAAACCGATGTTCCTCCAAATTTTAAAACTTTCATTTTATATGTCTGTATGCTTATTTTGCAGTTATACAATCCGACTGCAAATATATTGTTTTTTTCAATACGACAGCCAATTTTAGTTATTTTTTTTTAACAACTAATACTCGGTGAAATGGCGCGTATTTTTGTTGTGTTTGGAGAACTCCGCCTGCAACGCTTTCATCTGCTTGATGTTTTTTTCGCCTTCCTTGCTCTTGAATGTGTCGCGCAATATCTGCGAGTAGAGCGAGCATTGGTCGAAGTCTTCAAAGATTAGGTACAGCGCGGCAAGGTCGCGGATCATCTCTTCCTTGGCTTTGCGCTGTGTGGCGTCGGAGTTGGAGAGTTCGCCGGCGGCGTATTTTATTTTTTCGAGCCAGGGTTCGAGATCCGCTAAGAGGTATTGCGGGGACTTCTCTGAGTCGATTTTTGCGAGCACGGCTGCGATGCCCTCCTTGGCGGCGAGCATGTCGTCCTTGAAGGGGCTTGCCTCGTCGATGAGGTAGCCGATGGAGATTTCTTCCGTGGCATCTACGGGGTAGAACTTTTCGCCTAACACCTTGTTGATTTCCTTGCTCATGAAATCGAAGGTGCTTTCTGCCACTTTTTTGGTGATGGTCTCCTTCTCGTCGTTGGCATATTTGCGAGCCTCTTGCTGCGTGTCGAAACTGAGTTTTATCGGGTAAAGTTTCTCGATAGACGGCGAACCGTCGGGATTGATGCGACATTCAAATTTCTCCACGGGTGTCTTGATGTTGCACTTGATGTTGAACATGTACTTGACCGTCGGGAAGTAGTGGTTGTCGATTTGGAGTCCATCGGCGGTCATCTTCTCAGTGCGGTTGTCTTTGAGGTCGATGCTGAGGATTTTTACTGGCGGCACGTCCAAGTTGATTACAACGTAGGCAAGACTGTCTTTCTCTATCTCCTTCCATCCGGGGATTTCGATGTCGCCGGTGATGTAGGTGTCGTTGTAGAGGTTCTTTATCTTGTTTTCGATCTTGATGCAATACGTGCGTTTGTCTGGCTGCACGTAGTAGGCGGGGAATTTTTTTACCGCCACTTGGTAGGTCTCCTTGGTGATGCCATACTGCGCAAATGCCGTTGTGGACAGCATTGCGGATAGCACGAGAGTTGTTAATATCTTTGTTTTCATGGCTTTACGGTTTTAGTGGTTAATAATATGGTGCTAATATAGGTTTTTTTATTTAGAAATGCAAATATTGGGCAGTTTTTTTTTATTTTTATTTTTTTTATAAAAAAACACCCGCACCAAAATCAATTGATGCGGGTGTTTATGATTGTTTTGTCAGTGGTTTATGCTAACAAAAATGTGCGTCGATTAGAGTTGCGGACCTGCGGCAACGAGAGCCTTGCCGGCTTCGTTGGTGGTGTATTTGCCGAAGTTCTTGATGAAGCGGCTTGCGAGGTCGATGGCCTTTGTCCACCATTCCTTGGGATCAGCGTAGGTGTTGCGCGGGTCGAGGATGTTGGTGTTGACGCCGGGGAGCAATACGGGCACCTCGAAGTTGAACAACGGAATAGTCTTGGTCTTAACTTTGAGGATGTCGCCATTGAGGATTGCGTCGATGATGCCACGGGTATCGGGAATGGAGATACGTTTGCCGGTGCCGTTCCAACCAGTGTTAACGAGGTAAGCCTTAGCACCAGACTTCTTCATCTTCTTAACGAGTTCCTCTGCGTACTTGGTGGGGTGGAGTTCGAGGAATGCCTGGCCGAAGCAAGCCGAGAAGGTCGGGGTGGGTTCGGTGATTCCGCGCTCTGTACCAGCGAGTTTGGCGGTGAAGCCAGAGAGGAAGTAGTACTGAGTCTGCTCGGGGGTGAGGATAGATACGGGGGGCAATACGCCGAATGCATCAGCCGAGAGGAAGATTACATTCTGTGCAGCGGGGCCTGCGCTCTTGCCGGCAACCTTCTGAACGATGTTGTTGATGTGGTTGATCGGGTAGGATACGCGGGTGTTTTCGGTAACCGACTTGTCTGCGAAGTCAATCTTGCCCTTTGCGTCAACGGTAACGTTCTCCAAGAGTGCGTTCCTCTTGATTGCGCCGTAGATGTCGGGCTCGTTCTCCTTAGAGAGGTTGATAACCTTTGCGTAGCAACCACCTTCGAGGTTAAATACGCCCTCGTCGTCCCAGCCGTGCTCGTCGTCGCCGATGAGGAGACGCTTCGGGTCGGTGGAAAGGGTGGTCTTGCCTGTGCCAGAGAGACCGAAGAAGATGGCGGTGTTTTTGCCTTCCATATCGGTGTTGGCAGAGCAGTGCATGGAAGCGATGCCCTTGAGGGGGAGGTAGTAGTTCTGCATGGAGAACATACCCTTCTTCATTTCGCCGCCGTACCATGTGTTGATGATTACTTGCTCGCGGCTTGTGGTGTTGAATGCAACGCAGGTCTCGGAGTTGAGGCCGAGTTCCTTGAAGTTTTCAACTTTTGCCTTGGAAGCGTTGTAGATGACGAAGTTGGGCTCGAAATTCTTGAGTTCCTCTTCGGTGGGCTGAATGAACATGTTTTTGATGAAGTGAGCCTGCCATGCCACCTCGAGTACAAAACGTACTGCGAGCCTTGTAGCCTCGTTTGCGCCGCAGAATGCATCCACTACGTAGAGTTCCTTGTTGGAAAGTTCCTTCACAGCGATGTCCTTTACCTTGGCCCAAACTGCCTCGCTCATGGGGTGGTTGTCGTTCTTGTAGCCTTCGGTGGTCCACCATACATTGTTGTGGCTCTGAGCGTCGTCAACGATGTATTTGTCCTTGGGCGAACGGCCGGTGAAGATGCCGGTCATCACGTTTACTGCGCCGAGTTCGGTCTCCTGACCTTTCTCGTAGCCAGTGAGGGCGGGATTGATTTCTGCCTTGTAGAGTTCCTCGTAAGAAGGATTGTGCGCAATCACCTTGGAACCGGTGATGCCATACTTTGTCAAATCTAAATTGCTCATTATTATATTAAATTATATTGTTATAATGTTTTCTGTTTTGACCGCCGCAAATATACTTCAAATTTTTTGAATTGTACAATATTTTGCGGTCTTATTTTGTTAATTTTTTTTAATTTCAGAATGTGTAGATGGTGCCTTTGCGCCAACTGCTTACCGCTTTGTCCCAGACGTTCTTAAATTCGGTGCCGCGCCGGAGGACGTATTTTTCGTCGGAGAGTCTGGTACTGGTGCGGCGGAATACAAAACGGATTTTCTGCCCGCTCTTGGTGTCTTTGTAAGTCCACACTTCCGACGTGCTTGTAATTGCCAGTATCTTGGGCGGGCCTAATACGATATAGACCATGCCACGGTCGGTCAACATGCCTTTCCTGTAATCAGTAAAGAGCAAGTTGCTGATGATGGCGCGGGAGTAAAACACCTTTATCAATTCCTTAGCCCTGCGGATGTCGCGGGTGCAGGAGTACCAGAAATCGTCCACCGCCAGTTTTTTGGCTTTTGCTTGGCGGAGGTTGGCGTATTCTTCGGGCGTGGCGAGGTAGGCAAGGGGCAGCATCATTTCGTCCGGCGTGTCGATGTTTGGGAAGTCGCCGTCAAAACATGGCAGCACGAAGTTTCGGTTGTAATTGGTGTCGGCTGTGGAGGCGTAGATTTGCGCTTCACGGCCGCGCAAGGTGTAACTTGCGTTTTCCTTCATGATGTTGTAGAAAATGGTGGTGTCCTCCACTGCCGGGTCGCTCATATATGGCAAGAGCGGTATGGTGGGTTCGTGCGGCTTGTTGCCCGTAATCATGGTAGGCCATATAGAGTTGCAGAGGTAATCCACGCGCACGGCGTCACCTTTTTTTATATAGTGTTCGGCGAGGGGCTGCATGTTGTCGAGTTTCGTTACCATGTAATTGTCCTCGCTGAAAGGGTCGGTCTTGTCTATTTCGGTGAAGTGGATGCTCATCTTGCCGCGCAGGAGGTCTGTAACGGTGGTCTGGATGACGAATTTTTTGAGTTCTTGCGGTTTCAACTTCAATTTGATGGCGTATGTCTTCGAGGACGCTTCCTTGGCGAAGTTGATTGTGCGCGTGCAACTGTCGATGAGTTCGGTATTTTCGTAACTCTCCATCACCTTGTAGAAAATCTTGATGACGGCAGTGTTGCTCTTTTGGGCGTTTGCCTTGGAGAAAAGGAGTTCGCCGTCGTTGATTATTACGTACAGGTCTATGTCCTCGAGGTTGTGCTTTTTGGCGAAGACCTTGGGGTGTATGGTGGTGCTGTACGGGTTGTACATGAGGGCGAGTTGCTCCGACCCGTTGCTAATGACGGAGCCTTGCTGCTGGGTGTCGTCTGACTTGCCGCGTCCTAAGAGTGCGCAGCCCGCCATAAACGTTATCGCCGATATTAATGCGGCATACTTTATTATATTGTTCATTGCTATAATGATGCTTTTGTTTCGGGGTGCAAGTTACAAAAAAATTGCCACCTGACAATAAAAAAAGCGCGGCAACGTAAAAATTACGCCCCGCGCCAAAATTAACCAACCTAACCTAACTATTTAACTTTACGCTTATTTAGTTTCAATTACTGTGCCGATTTTGGAACGAAATTATTATTTTTGCAAAAAATTTTTTCTTAATCGATATTTTATGCGGTTTTTAATGATTTAAAACGAATATTGCTATGAAACTAATGCTCCATGCCTGTTGTGCGCCGTGCAGTGCGCCGATATTGGAATCGCTTGATGCTCAGGGTATTAAGCCTGTTATCTATTATTATAACCCCAACATCTATCCCCTCGCCGAATACCAGACGCGTCGTGACGAGATTGTGAAGTATGCCGCAAAACTCGGCATCGATTTGATAGAGGGTTCCTACAACCACGACGAATGGCTTGCCGCCGTCAAAGGGCATGAACATGAGCCGGAGCGCGGCAGCCGTTGCCTCTTGTGCTTTAAGATGCGATTGAAGGCAACCGCACAAGCCGCCGCGCAGATGGGCTGCGACACTATTGCAAGCACTCTCTCCTCGTCGCGTTGGAAAAGTCTTGCGCAGATAGACGCTGCGGGCGAGTATGCCGTAGCGGATGTGAAAAGGGTGTCGTATTGGGCTAAGAATTGGCGCAAGGGCGGCTTGCAGCAACGCAGAAACGAGTTGTTGAAGGAGAATGGATTTTACAACCAGTTGTATTGCGGGTGCGAGTATTCGGTGCGGGATGAGGAAAAATAGTAATTGTTGATTATTAGGTGGCTATTGGGCGGCGGAAGCCTTAGCAATCATCTCCATTGCAAACCGCACTTTCCGCTCCATCGGCAGCCCGCCGTCAATCCAGTATATCCGCACGCCCATGCGTTCCATGCGACGGTACCAGGTCATCTGGCGTTTTGCAAATTGGCAGATTGCGATGTAAAGTTGCTCTTTCATGTCCTCGTAACTCATTTTGCCGATGGCGTAGAGCGTAACGTATTTGTATTCAAGACCGTAATATATAAGGTCGTCGGAGTTGACACCTGATGCAATGAGGGTGCGCATCTCTTCCACCATGCCGTTAGAAAGGCGTTCTTCGAGGCGGATGCGTATTTTTTCGCGTTCTATGTGTCGCGGATTCTTGACACCGAATACAAGAGGTTCTATTTTTGGGTAGGTGGGCACTACCTTGGGATTTTCCTTGATAAAAGTTTCTATCTCGATGCCACGGATTGCGCGTTTTTTAGTGTCGGTGTCGGTGGTGTTGTGGAGGGTTTTCATTGCGGCGA
>CAMJWL010000130.1 GCA_946409405.1 uncultured Bacteroidales bacterium | reverse complement strand
GTTATAAAATCCTTCTCCTGAGCCTGTTGTACGCGCTCAATCTCGGGATGGATGAGGTTGTAACGGGTGTAGGCGAAGTTGGAAATCATATTGTTGACCCAAAACGACGCATTGTCGCTCCAACGTGTGAGCGAGCCGTTGCCCTCCGCATATTCCTCCGGGACGCGGGTTATAGAGCAATAGAACGGCGCAAAGACAGTGTTTGCGGCATCGTCAGTACCAAACCAAATAATGCCGCCAATATGATTTGGAAGCCAATCGCGGGATTGCGCCGCCATCACCCAACCCGTTTGCTGTGTGGCAGTTACGCGCTCATTGAGGTACTCAGTGCCATTAGACTTCCACGTGAGCGGGCGCATCCTGTACGGACACCCGAAAGGTCCCGCCCCCGCATCCTTAGACATATCCAACTCCGTGCCTTCCAAATGATTGCGCATTTCGTTGATTGCACCGTGGATGGTAACGTAGAGTTCGGGCTTAATCCACAGGGGCAGCCTGTTGGTCGGGAAATTTTCTTTGGTCTGGCACATTCCTTTTTTGTATTCTTGATGGCGTATCACCTTGCCCTTGGCGTACTCCCAATACGCCTGATTGCCGCCAAAATTCTTGGGCGATGCGCTGTTGAAAAACGCCCAAACCCTTATATCACAGAATCTTGCGCCTTCAAAATCCACAGGATTGTAAACGTCCGAAAAACTGAAATCCTTGACGCTGCCGCTGTAAAATTTGTGGTCGATGGCAAACTGCACCACGTCCGCAGAATTAAAAGTGTCAGCCTTCGGGTCGTCCCACTTGTTTTCCTTCTGATACTTGAAAGTGGTGATGCGCGCTTGATTGGCGTGTGCGCAGATGTAGCCGTCTGGCACGCGACGCGCCACCCAAACCATACCTTTGCCATAGTTGCCACGTCCGATTACCTCCATAATCCAAACTTCGTTGGCGTCGGCAATGGAAAACGACTCGCCCTCACTCGCGTATCCGTATTGGTCGGTGAGTTCTGCCATAAGTTTTATAGCCTCGCGGGCAGTCTTGCAACGCTGTAAGGCAATGTAAATCAGGCTTCCATAGTCGATAATTGCGCCGTCCTGCTCCTGCAACGGTTCGAGGCCGCCGTAAGTGGTCTCGCCGATGGAGAGTTGGTGTTCGTTGATGTTGCCAACCACATTGTATGTAACTGACGCTTCGGGAATTACGCCGCGCAACTTGCCACTGTCCCAATCGTAAATCTTCCTCATCGCCCCTGCGGGATATGTCGCAGCATTGGAATGATAAAGAAAACCATAAAGCGTATGCGAATCGGCGGCATACGTAATAATATTGCCGCATCCGCCCGATGCCGACTTGGTAATCAGGAAGTTGGTGCAGGCGTTGCCGCCGCTGATTGCGCCGATTATCAGCGCGAATGTCAAAAGTATGTATCTTGTCATAATTGATGTTTTGATTTTAGGACGGCAATTTACAAAAAAAATGCGGTTATGACACATTTTTTCAAATTTTTTTTTGCAGAATCATTTTTTGGAACGGTTTTGGAAATATGAAGGGTACAGAAAAATGAAATATGAACTTCTTAAATTTAAATAATTATGGAGAGACGTTACGCAACATTGTGGTTCATCGCACTCGTAGTGTTTGGAATCGCAATCAGTTGAGCCACACGGATTTAAGGCTCGCATCATTTTTTATCAAATTAAGTTTTTGGGATGTTTTTTTAGATGTGGCGCGGCAAGATGTCGCGCCACATTTTTTTTGAGGGTGGTTTCTACCTCGGTTTTGCTCTGCCGTGGCGGCGGCGAGAAGCGCGATGATGATGTTTTTTAGTTTCATAATAATAATGTGTTTTTACTTTTGGTCATCGATTCAAAAACGGCTGACAATGTTGTACTTGCCAGCCGTTTTATATTTACTTGGTTGATTAGGGATGAAGATTAATAATCCTCGTCATCGTCGTCGCCGCCGTCGTCGTAGTCATCTTCTTCCTCTTCGTCTTCGTAGTCGTCTTCGTCTTCATCTTCGTAATCTTCTTCTTCCTCTTCGTAATCGTCTTCATCTTCGTCTTCTTCGTCCTCTTCTTCGTCTTCTTCGTCCTCTTCTTCGTCCTCTTCTTCGTCCTCTTCTTCATCTTCGTAGTCCTCGTCTTCATCCTCATCTTCGTCTTCGTCCTCGTCCTCGTCTTCATCCTCATCCTCGTCTTCGTCTTCGTCGTCTTCGTCATCGTCTTCATCGTCATCGTCATCGTCATCGTCTTCATCATCGAAGTCGTCGTCGTCATCATCGTCATCGTCGTCGAAGTCGTCATCATCATCGAGGTCGTCATCATCGAGGTCAAGATCGTCATCGTCGAAGTCTTCGTCATCCTCGTCGTCCCACTCGTCATCGTCGTCGTCAACGATGATTAGTTCGCCGTTTTCGTCGTAGCATTTTTTACCTTTTTTGCCTTTGCCACTCTTACCCTTGCCGCCCTTGCCGCCTTTGTCTTTCTTCTTGTCTTTGCCGCCCTTGTCTTTCTTCTTGCCTTTGCCGCCTTTGTCTTTCTTTTTGCGGCGTTCCTCGTATTTGTTGTCATATTCCTCGGCAAGTTCCTCGTTGAACCAAGGTCCGATTAATGCGTCAATCAACTGCTCCTCTTCGTGGTCAAGTCCGTCAACTGCTGCAATTTCGTACATGTCTTTGGCAATCGTAGCCAATGCGCCCGGCGAAAGGTAGCGTCCGAGAATTTCTACGGTCTCTTCTATGAATGTTCCAGTGCCAGCAAGTTCGGCACAGTAATCCATTACCTCACTCGCGTCGTAGTTCAAGCCAAACATGTCGAGAACGGTGGCGAGTTTGTCGGTAGCGGCTGCGTATTCCTCCTCGGAAACTTCGTCGTCGCCCACAGTTGCCATGGCGTACAATGCGCCGAGACGATATGTGATGTCGTAGTCGCCAAGTTCCTTGCAGAGTTTGCGCCATGTCTTGTCGTCCATATCGCTGAACTCGTCCTCCATGCCAACGAATACAGATTCGTCGTCGTCGCTCCAATTCTCCTCCGCCTTTGCAATGTCAACAGGATCCGCGCCATAGATTACCCACGAATCGCCACCGTTGTATTTGTCGCTCATCATGTAGTCGTAAGGGATGTAGCAATAGCCGCCATCGCCCCACTGCTCGCCCCACGAATTGCGGACGATGAACACTTGGTCGGGGTCAGAGTAGCCTACGCAGCACATTGCGTGTCCGCCGTCGCTTGCCTCGTCTTTGCCCGGCATTGAAATTCTGC
The DNA here is from genome assembly GCA_946409405.1 of uncultured Bacteroidales bacterium. GTDB lineage: Bacteria > Bacteroidota > Bacteroidia > Bacteroidales > UBA3824 > UBA3824. The sequence continues at coordinate 6,566 of CAMJWL010000130.1, read as the reverse complement.
CACGGCGCGGTGTTTGGAACGATGGGAATATCTGTATGCCAAACAATATCGGATAGCCTTCTGCAAGGACACTTTTCCATGTGTTGAGGTCGGTTGCCACGTGCTCATACTTGGTGATGGTGTAGTTTTTGGCCTCCTCGTATGCTTCCTTCGGTGGTTTTTTGGTGAATCTTTTGGTCTTGTAGGGCCATGTGGCTTCGCTGCATGCGCCCTTTTTGGACATCTGCGCCATCAGCCACTCAATCATCGCGCCCGAATCTTCCTCTTCCAAGCCCTGCGACTTCCTCGCATTGTAGTAGATGAAGAGTCGGCTTACGTCGTAGTCAACGCCCTGTGTGGTGCGCACGAGGTATTCGTATGCGCCAGCCACGGCATTGGCGGTACAGGAGCCAATCTCTCCCTGACTTTCTATCGCCGTCATCATAGAACGGAGATCCACCTTCTGCGGAAGTTTGGAGGCTTTGAGTGTTGCTTTGTAAAAGCCAGCCTTGCTCTTGTTGTCGGAGGCGATGTAGCCGCCGAGTTTCACCACGCTGCCGTCAGCACGGGTGATGACATCTTTCTTTTCTTTCTTTGCCATTATTTGTATCAAGTTTAGGATTTTAGATTATTCCATGCCGCAAAGATAAAATATTAATTAAAATAAATAAAAATTTTTTTAATTTTTTGCAAAAAAAAAGAGGAAAGACTTTTTTGCTCAAAAAATTCTTTCCTCTTTATTGTTATGTGTACTAATTAATTATCTGCGTTTGCCGCCTTTTTTCTTGTTTTGCTCTTCGAGCATCTGCATCTGCTTGCGCTGAGCCTCCTCAAGCCTTGCAAGGAAGCCGGACTTCTTTTTGCCGGAGTTTTTGGCGACCTTCGCATTGAGTTTGGCGAGGATTGCCGCCTCATCCATGTTGTTGCGGATGAAGACAATTTGCAGGATGGCGATGATGTTGGAGAGGAAGTAATAATAGGTGAGGCCCGACGAATAGTCGTTGAACCACAGGAGCATCATCACGGGCATCATATACATCATCAACTTCATGCCCGGCATCTGCTGTCCCGAATCCATCTGACCCGAAATCTTGGTCTGCAAGAGCATTGCGCCAGCCATCAGGAGGGCAAAGAGACTAATATGGTCGCCGTAGAACGGGATGTTGAAGCCAAAATCCAATATCGAGTCATACGCCGAAAGGTCGTCGCTCCACAGGAAACTCTGCTGCCTCAACTCGATGGACGCGGGGAAGAAGCGGAACAGGGCGATTAGCACAGGCATCTGCAACAACATCGGCAGACAGCCGCCCATCGGACTTACGCCAGCCTTGCGGTAAAGTTCCATCGTGGCCTGCTGCTTTTTCATCGCGTCTTCCTGCTTGGGGAACTTCTTGTTGAGTTCCTCCACTTGCGGCTTCAACACGCGCATTGCCGCCGTGGATTTGTACGACTTGTATGTCAACGGCAGCAACACCAACTTCACCGTAAGCGTCATCAAGAGGATGATGAGTCCGTAACTCGATATGAACGAACCGAGCCAGTTGAACAGCGGAATTATCAGGTAGCGGTTGCACACGCCGATGATAGACCATCCGAGCGGCACGATGTCTTCGAGGTCGAGGTCGTCGCCTTCCGCAAGTTGTATCTCTTTGAGAATTTTAAACTTGTTGGGACCGAAGTAAAACGCCATCGAATCTACAACGGCATTGCTCGGCAGGGCTATGCGCGAGGCAGTGTATTTGAGATTGTCGTGCGAACTCGATTTCTGAACCTCTATCTGCGCATTTGGGAAAGTAGATTTGGAGATAAGAATCGACGAGAAAAACTGTCCCTTGTAGGCAATCCAATCGGTGGAGCCGGCGAGACGTTCTGCTGCGTGGTCGCCAGTGAGACCCACCTCCTCCACGTCGTCGCCTTGGTACTTGTAGCAAATGCCCGAATTGTTGTATTCCCACGAGTTGCCGCGCTCCAAGACGGGCAAAAACTGGTTCCAAGTCAGGTCTATGAAACTCGAATTTTGGTTGACTACATTATTAAGGTTGTGGAATGTGATGTTGTAGTCGAGGATGTAACTGTCGTTTGCCAGCGAGTATGCAAACTCAAGCCACGAATTTTCGTCCACCATTGCGCGGAACACGGCCTTGCCGGGAGTGTCGCTCGTGGCAGATTCGTAGTCGCTGCCCGTGTAGGTGAAAAACAAGTTTTTGGTGGAGATTGCGTTGTTGCCGGCAAAAAAATCGAGGTTGATTTCGTTTTGGGCGTCGCGTTTCATCACGAATAGCGAGTCGCCGGAGTTGGTCTTGTAACCCTTCAACTGCACCGACTTAATCATCGCGCCCTTGGTGGAGAGGGTAACAATCATGTTGTTGTTGCTGAGTACGATGTCGCGGCTCGAACCAGTGGCGGCGGGCGCAAACTTGCCAAACTGCGCCGTGTATTGCGCTAACTTTGCCGAATCGCTCTCGAGGTCGCCGACGGTGGCGGTGGCTCTGTCGATGGAGTCGCGCAGGCGGCTTTGCAAATATTCCGCCTCTTTCTGACGTTGTTGTACTTGCGCTATGGAATCGCGGTAATGTTTCTGCATCGCCAACTGCTCCTCGCTCGGACGGTTCCATATAGAGAAACCGATGAATATCGCAATGCAGAGCGTGATTCCGATTAACGTATTTTTGTCCATTTGATGTTTAAGATTTGGGTTTGTATTCGTTTGTCGTTTTTATACCCGTTTTTGTTTTCAATCATAATGCCAAAGTCTTTTTTAAGACTGTTTGGCGTTTTTGTTATAATTATCTGTCTGTACCGTATGACAAAATGGCATTTTTTTTTTGAACAACGAATTAAACGAATACTAATTTTGTTTGTCTGTTTTCTTCGTTTAATTCGTTGTTAACCAAAAAATTATTCAATTGCCGCCTTGATGAAGGCTACAAACAGCGGGTGCGGCTTCTCGAAGCGGCTCTTGTATTCGGGGTGAAACTGCACTCCCACAAACCACTTGTGTCCCTTGATTTCAACAATTTCTACAAGGTCGCTGTCGGGGTTTTTGCCCACTGCAACCATGCCCTTGGACTCCATGTCGGCGAGGTAGTTGTTGTTTAACTCGTAGCGGTGGCGGTGGCGTTCGTAGATTTCGTCCGAGCCGTATGCGCGGAAGGCGTTGCTGTCCTTGTCGAGGATATGACAAGGGTACGCGCCGAGCCTCATCGTGTGTCCCATGTTGGTAATCGATTTCTGCTGCTCCATGATGTCGATTACGGGATTGGGCGTGGTGCAGAATTCCGACGAATTGGCGTCCGGCAATCCTAAAACGTTCCTTGCAAACTCGATGACTGCGCACTGCATTCCAAGGCAGATGCCGAAGAAGGGGATGTTGTTTTCGCGGGCGTACCGGGTGGCGATTATTTTGCCGTCGATGCCACGGTTGCCAAATCCGGGTGCAACGAGTATCGCTTTCTTGTCGCCGAGGATTGAGGCTACATTCTGCTCGTTGACCTTCTCGCTATGCACCCACTCGATGTCGAGTTTCACGTTGTTTACCATGCCGGCGTGGTTGAGAGCCTCGTGGATAGACTTGTAGGCGTCGGGGAGTTCCACGTATTTGCCCACTACCGCTATCTTGACAACTTCGGAGAGGTTGTAGAGGCGGTTGAGTTTGTCTTTCCAAGCGTCGAGGGCGGGTTCTTGCTTGAGGTCGAGGCCGAGTTTTGACATCACCACCTCGTCGAAGCCCTGCTTCTGGAACGAGAGCGGCACTTCGTAGATGGACGGCAGGTCGGGCGACTCAAACACGGCGTTCTTGCCGACATTGCAAAACAACGCCACCTTCTGACGGATGGAGTTGTTCAATTCGTGTTCGGTGCGGAGTACAAGCACGTCGGGCTGCACACCTATTTCTAATAGTTTCTTTACCGAATGTTGGGTGGGCTTGGTCTTGATTTCGCCCGCTGCGGCGAGGTAGGGGACGAGGGTGAGGTGGATGCAAAGCGCGTTGCTGCCAAGTTCCCACTTCAACTGCCTTACCGCCTCGATGAAGGGCAACGACTCTATGTCGCCTACAACGCCGCCTATCTCCGTTACCACCACGTCGTATTCGCCCTTCTTGCCGAGGAGCATGATGCAGCGTTTGATTTCGTCGGTGATGTGCGGGATTATCTGCACGGTCTTGCCGAGGTAGTCGCCCTTGCGCTCCTTGTTGATTACCGACTGGTAGATGCGCCCGGTGGTAACGTTGTTGGCCTGCGAGGTAGGCACGTTGAGGAATCGCTCGTAGTGTCCGAGGTCGAGGTCGGTTTCCGCGCCGTCGTCGGTTACAAAACATTCGCCGTGTTCATACGGGTTCAATGTGCCGGGATCGACGTTGAGGTACGGGTCGAGTTTTTGGATTGTAACGGAGTATCCCCTCGCTTGGATGAGTTTGGCGAGCGACGCCGCCAAGATGCCCTTGCCAAGCGACGAGGTAACGCCTCCTGTTACGAATATGAATTTTGTATTGTTGGCCATAACTGTATCGTGATTTAGTTTTTCTTGTCGCCTTTCTTAGACAACACTTCGTTGATGGCATTGCCGATGGTGTTGATGGTCTTCTGCAACACGTCCGCCTCGCTCTTCTGCTTCTCCATCTTGCGGCGGAAACTCTCTATCATCGCGTCGGCGTTCTTGCTCTTGGCGAAGAAGCCGAGGTTGTTTTCGGAGAGCGCAATCTGCTGGCGGAGACCGTCAAGGCGGCTTTTGAGTCGGTCGCGCTCGTTGCGGAGTTTTTCGAGAGCCTGCGGATTTGCCTCAGCCGATTCTATCAAGTGCTTGATTCTGATTTCGTTGCGCTTGTTTTCGTCGATGTTTATCTTGGCAAACTGCGCGTCGATGGCGTGGCGGAAACGGTCGTAGAGCATGTCCTTTTTGCTGATAGGCACGAGTCCAATCTCCGACCAACGCTTCTGCAACTCTTTGAGCGCGGCGATGTTTTTCTCGTCGTTGTCGGCGGGCTGGAAATTCTCCACCTCGGCGATGAGTGCCTCTTTGAGTCGAAGATTCTCCTCCTGCTCCTTGTCGATGCTGTCGAAGTGTTTCTTCTTGTTGTCGAAGAAGGTGTTGCAGGCGGCGCGGAACCTCTGCCAAATCTCCTCCGAATGTTTGCGCGGCACGGGGCCGATGGTCTTCCACTTCAATTGGAGACGTTTTAATATGTCGGTGGTCTTCTTCCAGTCGGTGGAGTCCTTCAAGCCTTCCGCCTGTACGCAGAGGTCTTCTTTGAGTTGGAGGTTGTTTTCCTCCTCCTCCTTGTTCTGGGCGTAGAAGTCGCGTTTTTTCTCAAAAAACTTGTCGCACGCGCTGCGGAAACGCTCATATACGGCGTTGTTGTGCTTTTTGGGGGCAAATCCAATCATCTTCCAGAACTGCTGGAGGCTGAGGATTTCCTTGTTTTTGGCGTCCCATTCGGAGCGCGAGTGGTAGTCTTTCTCGATGATTTCCTCGGCTTTCTCGCAGAGTACGGTCTTGGCGCGGAAGTTGTTTTCCTGCTCCCTCTTGAGGTCGGCGTAGTAGTCCTGGTGCTTCTTGTTGATGGTGGCGGTGGCCTTCTTGAAACGTTCCCATATCTCCTCCTTCTGCGCGGCAAACACGGGGCCTATCTCGCGCCACTGCTCGTGGAGTTTTTGGAGTTCGTTGAACGCCTTCACCACCTTGGTCTCCAAGAGGAGTTCCTCGGCGCGTTCGCAGAGTTTTATTTTCTGCTCGGTGTTCTTTTTGAGGTCGAGGTCGCGGAGTTCGCGGTTGATTTTCACGATGTCGTAGAATCGTTCCACCTGGTAATTGTACGACTCCCACAACTTCTTTGCCTCAGCCTGCGGCACGATGCCAATCTCGCGCCACTGCTTCTGGAGGTTCTTAAACTCGTCGAAGGTGTGGTTGATGTTGTCTTGCGAACTTATCAGGTTCTCAATTTTGGAAACGATTTCTTGTTTGTGTTTCAGGTTGTTGAGTTTCTCCTGTTCAACCTGTTCGTTATATTTGTTACGCTTGTCGCGGTATTGGTCGAAGAGTTCTTTGAAACGGTCTTCCAACGGGTCGGGCGTTGCGCGGAAGTCTTTTGGCTCGTAGCCGTTCTCGATAAACTTCTCGCGTTGCTGCTCCACTTCGGCGTTTATCTGCTTGTAGAACAGCGTCTTGATGTAGTCGATGTACGACTTGCACTTGTGAACGTCGTCGCGGTTTACGATTTTTTCCAATGCGTCGATAAGGCCTTGCTTGTCGAGTTCGGCGAAGTTGATGGTCTCCAAATCGTCCACCGCTTCTTCTTCCTCCTCGGCTTCGTCGTCCTCTGCCTCGGCTACTGGTTGGTCGATGTCTTCTGTGGATTGTGCCTCGTCGCTAATAGACTGAGGCTCTGAGGGTTGGTTGTCGTCATCCGACGGGGTGGGGGAGGCGACAGTTTCCTTCTGCACCTCGTCGATGATTTGCGTAATCGACTCCTGCTTGTGGGCTTGGAGTCGTTGCAAGAGAAGTTCGGCGGCACTCAACTTAGGCGCGTCGTTCTCAGGAATTGCTTCGGGGGTGTTGACAGTCGCATTATCGGGAGCCTGCTCCTGATT
>CAMJWL010000129.1 GCA_946409405.1 uncultured Bacteroidales bacterium | reverse complement strand
CAGGATGCCGCTCGACTCCTGGTTGAGATCGCTGCCGAGTTTGGTGCCAAGGCCAAACGACTGCACGCGCCTCCTCCAATTGCTGTACGCCGAATCTGCCCGAGTAAACTTGGGGTCGCCAATTATCTTGACAAACTCGTAGCAATAATAAGCGTTGCAAGAGTGCTGGATGGAACTTACAAGATCCAACGAGCCGCCATGGTGGCACTTGACCACGTGCCTTCCAAGCCTATATCCGCCGTTGCAGGGGAACGACGAATTGGTGTTGATAACGCCCTCCGCCAATCCAATGAGCGCGTTGATAGTCTTGAAAGTGGAGCCGGGGGGATAACAAGCCATCAGAGCGCGGTTGTACATCGGCTTGTATGGATCTGCCAAAAGTCTGGGATAATTGACACTCATGTCGCTGCCCACAAGCAAGTTGGGGTCGTAACCCGGCGACGACACCAAAGCCAAAATTTCGCCAGTGGAAGGCTCTATGGCAACGATGCTGCCCACCTTGTTTTGCATCAACTTTTCGCCATACACCTGCAAATCTATGTCGAGCGTGGATTGCACATTAAGCCCCACCACAGCCGCAGTGTCGTAAATGCCGTCCTTGTACTTGCCTTGCACCCTGTTTTTGACATCCACGATAAAAATCTGGGTGCCTTTGCTGCCGCGAAGTTGCTCCTCGTAAGATTTTTCGATACCGGCAACGCCTACATAGTCGCCAGGCTTATAATACGGATTTGCCTTGATGAATTTTGGGTCTGCCTCGCGCACATAGCCAAGCACCTGCGCGGCGGCATTGTATTCATATTTGCGGGCGGTACGTTTCTGCACTTCAAAACCCGGAAACTTGTACATCTTCTCCTGCAAATACGAATAACGGTGCTTGGGTATCTGTTTGAAAACCACGCTTTCCTTGTAGCGCGAGTGTTTGATGGCCTTCTGAAACTCCGCCTTGAAACTCTCCACGCTCGTGCCGAGAATAGCGCACAAATCTGCCGTGTCGAACTCCGGGACGCGGTTTGGCACTGCCAAAAGGTCGTAGGACGATTCGTTATAGACGAGCAACTTGTCGTTGCGGTCAAAAACCAATCCTCGTGCCGGATAATCGACTACTTTTCTGAACACATTGCTCTCCGCCGATAGTTTGTAACTCGAATCCATCACCTGAATGGAAAAGAGTTTGTAGATGTATATAACGGCTATAACAATGAAAATCAGAGCAATAACATATTTTCTATTGTTGTACATTTTTTTTCAATGCATAATTCATAATGCATAATTCATAATGCATTTTCCCCAATCGTTCCAAAAATCGGGATACGACTTTGCCACCGATTCGGCGTCTTCCAATTCTATTGGCGAATCGGCTGTGAGGGCGCAGACGGCGAGAGCCATCGCCATCCTGTGGTCGTGCCGCGCCGATACGGTAACGCCGCCATGTATTTTGCCGCCGTGGATAAGCATCTTGTTCTGTTGACTAATATCAACATTGATGCCTATCTTAGCAAACTCCTCGGCGATAGATTTGGCACGGTTGCTTTCCTTGTGGATAAGGCGGTCGGTGCCTATTATCTCGCTGATGCCCTTGCAGTTAGCCGCCAACGCCGCCAACACAGGGAACAAGTCGGGCGCATTGGTAGCGTCAAAATGGAAGGCTTGGAGGTCTTTTTTGGTAATTGTAACAACGCCGCCCTCCGCCGCAACTCCCGCGCCGCAAGTCTTCAAGACGTCAATTATCGCCTTGTCTGCCTGCAACGAATTGATATTAAGACCTTTGGCAATAGTCTTGCCTGCAATAGCACCCGCAGCAAGATGTGCCGCGGCGCTACTCCAATCGCTCTCCACGGTGTATTCGGGGCGGTTGTAATGCTGATTGCCATGGATGCGGATTGCACGGAAATTGTCGTTGTCTATCACGCCGCCAAACTGACGGATGATTTCCATAGTCATCTCCACGTATGGACGGCTGTTGAGCGCGTCTATTATAAGCGTGGTGTCGTGCTGAGCCTTTGGGAGCGCAATCAATAGCCCCGACAAAAACTGCGAACTTTTTGATGCGTCGATATGTACCGTGCCGCCGCCTTTCAACAGTCCCTGCACGTGTACGGGGGCGCAATTATTGGTGAGGGTAGCCGAGACGCCAAGCGCGGCGAGAGGCCCTATCATTTCGTTGACGGGGCGCGAGAGCAATGTGCCGTGTCCCGTTACCGTCATAGCCTTGCCTTGCAGCGAACATATTGGCGTATAGAGTCTTAGCCCAAGTCCTGCCTCGCCTACGTCCACGGTGTCGGCGGCGGGATTTTGGTGGGGCGTGATTATCACAAAACCGTCCCCCTCCCCTACCTCACAGCCAAGCGAGCGCGATACGCTGAGTCCGCCGAGAGAATCGTTGCTTTGGTCGGGGTTGCAGATTCGCGTGCTGCCGTCGGCGAGCGTCGCTATTGCCACAGCCCGCTGCATGTAACTTTTTGACGGCGGTATTTGGAGTTCGGCGTCAAATGCCGAAGGTGTTAACGATTTGTTCATAGAGTTTTTTTGCGGTTTGCTTTTTAGTGAGATTTTCCACGCTCACGATGCCGTATGCGCTGTCGGCGTAGAGCGGTATGCGCTCTTGGAGCATTTGGGTAGCCACTTCGAGGCGGTTGTCGCATTGGAGCAAAGGACGATTGCTAACGTCCAATCCGTCAATGCAATACGCAGCCGAGGCATAGAGCCACAGTGTTACAAAATTGTCGCGCAACACCTGACGGTTTTCGGCACTCTTTACCGTGCCGCCGCCGCACGACAATATGATGTCAACCTCGTCGGCATATTCGAGAAGAAGGTTAGATTCTATTTCGCGGAAATATTCTTCGCCCTTCTGGGCAAATATCTCCGTAATAGACATTCCCTCACGGCGTTCAAGTTCGTGATCCATGTCGATAAAACGGTAGTTGAGCGCGTAGGCGAGTTCGCGTCCGGCAGTTGTCTTGCCAACGCCCATAAATCCTACTAACGCTATACGTCCCTGATAATCAAGGTGATAATTATCAAGCGCATCATACATCACCGATGCGTCCACGTCGCAGCCCGCAAAAGTCTTAAACGCTGGAACAGCCTGATTGACAAGCCAATTCCTGCCCGAAAGGAAATTAAAACCAATCTTAGCCGCCGATTTTTCAAAAATAGAATCCTTGTAATTGGCGTCCAAAACTACGTGATTGGCTGTCAAGACGTTGGGATCAAAAACCACCGCGCCCGACGGCAACGCCTGCACAATTATCGGGTAATTGTTTATGGTGGAGGTGATGTGTTTGAGCGATGTGGAGAGGACGTTGTATTTTTGTTTTAACGCAGCAAGTGCCTCTTGGTTGCGCGCCGCTACGGTAACTTCAAGTCCCAGGTTTTGACCCGCAATGATAACTGCATTTGCCGCGCCGCCCGAACCAATTACGAGCATCTTGCCCTGAGCGATATATTCGGGATATTTTTTGAGCGTGAGTTCTACGCCGGTAATGTCGGTGTTGTCGCCCCAAAGCGCACCGTCGCGACGATAGACGCAATTGACGGCATCGGCTTTTGTGGCGTTGTCGGTGAGGTGGTCGAGCAACGGGATTATCTCGTGCTTGAAGGGCGCAGTAACATTCATGCCGCGCAAATCGAGCGCGTTAAAAACGTCAACTGCCTCCTGTGCGGATTCTGCGGGCAAGCGCAAATAGCGGTAAGGCAAGCCGTTGGCAGATGCCGCAGCGTTCATTAGTACCGGACTAAGGCTGTGCAAGGCGGGATTGCCCGTTACAGCCATTATGTTGGATTGCATATTAAAATTTTTTGGTTTCGTTGTGATATTCCGCGAGCCGCTGGATGGGTCGCTGGAGGATTGAGTAGATAGACAAGCCGTGGAACCGCGCCGCGTCCTTCAAAATCTCGGCAAAATTGTAGGCAATGCCGCCCACAAATCCTATCGTGAAGTTTTTGGGACGGTTGAGCCGGATGATGTTCCTATTGAAAAACAGGTCAAACTCCGTCAAGACGATGTTCCTGAAAATGTTGTCGCTGATGTGGTCGTGGATAAACGGCACAAGGCTCGCAAGAAACTGCGCCGGCGAATCGTTGCGGTAAACTCCGTAAATAACGTCGTCGTAACTGAGCATACACTCGCGCTCAAACATTTGGCGGTACGAATCTTGGATTTCATGCTTGTAGATAGCGTTAACAAGCCTTTTGCCGATGCTCGCGCCGCTGCCCTCGTCGCCAAGGATATAACCCATCGGCGGAATGTGTTCGGCAATTTCGCCGTCCACATAAACTCCTGAATTACAACCCGTTCCGAGTATAGCCGCGATGCCATTGTCGGTCTTAAACAATGCCCGCCCCGCTCCCACGAGGTCGCTGTATGTATTGATTTCTTGGGCAGCATGGAACACCTTGGCAAGCACCCTGCGCACCCTCTCCGATGCGTCGCCGCCTATGCAACCCGCACCGTAAAAATGTATTTCGTCTATTGTGCCGGGATCCACATTGCCCATAATCGTTTGACCCACAACGGCTTCCATCACTTCCTCGGTGGCATTGATAGGGTTGAACCCGTTGCCGGAAAAAGTGTTTACATTATTGCCGTCTGATACCGCCCAATCGCATTTTGTGGCCCCGCAGTCTGCTATGAGGAACATATTAAATATCCTTTTATGTTGATGTTTGCGACGGCGAATTTACGATAATTTTCGTATAAAAACAAATTTTTTTTACGAAACCTTCAATCCCATTATGGTGATGTCGTCGCGCTGCTCCACGCCCTCCATAAATTCGTCGAGGATTTCTTCAAACATCTGTTTGCGCTCCTGCATGTCAAGTTGTCCGTTGTATTCGATGGTCTTTACAAAACGCACACGCCCAAAACGCTTGCGATCCACGTTGTTTTGGTCGATGATGCCGTCGGAGGTCATGTAGAGGCAGTCGTTGGGCTGCACGGTAAGGCGGTGGCTCGTGAATACCTTGTCCCTGTTGCTGCTGAAACCACCTATCGAAATGCGGTCGGCGGGTATGGTGTCGGTCTTTTGCTCCAAGGCCTTGTAATGGTAGAGCGAATTTTTTGCGCCGGCATACACAATGTCGTGATATTTGCCCTCCTCGTTGCGGTCAAAACGGCAAATTGCCATGTCCAAGCCGTCCTCGTTGTTGTTGTTGGCCTGATTGAGCGCGCTGACTATTTCCTTGTCGAGAGTCGAAAGTATCAGGTCGGGTTCGTACTGCTTGTTTCTAATGATAATATCGTTGAGCAAAATATTGCTAATCAGCGACATGAACGCGCCAGGCACGCCGTGTCCCGTGCAATCTATCACCGCAGCAAATATCTTTTCGGGGTTTTTGCGGTCAGGGCCTATGGTCTTAAACCAATAGAAATCGCCGCTCACGATGTCCTTTGGGCGGAAGATTATCATCGCGTTAAAATACACGTTGATAAAGGTTTCGTGTACGAGGATTGCGTCCTGGATGGTCTTGGCATAACGGATAGACCCGTTGATGGCGTTGTTCTTGATTTGGAGTTGGTGGTAGTCTTTGGCCTTTTCGAGGGCGATGCTCAGATAAGATGTTATCATGCGGATGTTGGCGCGGTCGGAGTTGGTGTAAACATCCTTGGCGGTACATCCTATTGTGAGTATGCCGTTTGGCTTGGACGCTTCCCTGAGCGGCAACACGAATATCGTGCTGAGGGTCTGCTCCCCTACCTTATGGAAATGCGATTTTTCCACGTCAGAATATGAATCCTCGTTGGTGCGCAGACACAGGGACTCGGTGCAGTCGTCGTAATCGTCGATGCTCTCAGGCTCCCGCTGCTGACCGTTGAGGTAGATGTAATTGAACTCGATGGCGTTTTTGGTCGCGCTGTGCTTGCCGATTGCAAAAAAATCCATCTTCACCATCATCTTGATATGGTTGTAGGCTGTCATGATGATGGTAAGCGTATCGAATGAACTCGTTATCTGGCGGCTCAAATCGTTGAGTATCAAGGTGCTGTTGAGCGATTTTTCGACCTCCTCCTTTTGGATTTCAAGCGTTACATTGGCCATCACGAGGTCTTCGGTGCGTTTTTTGACGGTGGATTCGAGTGCCGCCTCGCGCTGCCTGTTGGCACGGGTATGCACCATAAACAAGCCCGTTGCAAACGCCGCCACAGCCAACACCAAAAGCGAAATCATTAGCGGATGCCGCAGCAAAGGACGCTCCACTATAATCCGCAACGGACGCACCTCAGATTCCACACCGTCGGCATTGCGACATTTGATCATAAACACGTAGTCGCCATAATCGAGGTTGGTAAACACAGCCTCGTGCCTCGACCCGATGTCCACCCACTTGTCTTCGTAACCACGGAGCATGTACGAATATTTGTTGCCCGCCTCGCCGACGTAGTTGATGGTGGCAAACTGGATAATCACCGTCCTGCCGCGCTTGCTGTCGAGGACGATGTGGTCGGTGGCTTCGGGAGCCTTGTCGCTAAGGATGGTGTCGAGTTGACGCTTGTTTTTCTCGTTGTCGTCGTATTCGAGCATCAGCCTTGTGATGGTGGGCATAGGCAGGAGCGAATCGGCGCGGATTTCGGAGGGGTTGAAGTATGTAAAACCGTTTGACGCGCCAAAAAACATCGTGCCGTCGCCGTCCTTGAAAGCCGAACGTTGCAGGAAATTGTCGGACATCAATCCGTCTGCCATCTGGTAAGTTCTTAATACAACGCCTTTTACGGGGTCAAACTTGGAAATGCCCTCCGCCGTTGAAATCCACAGACAGTCGCTCTTGTCGTCGGCAACGATGCCTTGGATTACGTCGCTGAGAAGTCCGCAGTCGGTGTCGTAGGTGGTAAAAGTACCTTTGTCGATGTCAAAAAGGCAGAACCCCGCGTTGGTGGCAACCCATATCCTTTGCTTGCCGTCTATGCAAAAATGCACCACCCAATTATGGCTGAGGGTAGTGGAATCGAGGTCGTTGCTCTCGTAATTGGTGTAGATGCGGAGGTCGGGGTCATATACCGACAAGCCCTGATACGTGCCAACAAGGATTTTGCCCTGATATTCTGCCAACGAAATGCCCCAGACGCTTGCTATCGACGAGCCGTCCGCGCCTTGGTTTACATTGCGAAATTTGCCATGAGCGGGGTCTTCCAAAAGGTAAAGTCCGTCGCCGTTGGTAAGTACCCAAATGCGGTTTTTGCTGTCGCAGAGTATCGACACGGCATGGTCGCTGTGGAGCGCGTTGGGGTTGTGGCGGTCGGGGCGGTATTCGTCCACGGTTTTCAGGTCGGGGTGAATCCTCGTAACGCTCCTGTTGTAGCCGCCGTTGTAGCAATATCCGTCTTTGTCGAAGGCGATGGCATGCACCGACGACATTGCAATCTTGCCGCCATTGGACTCGCGAGCGTCGAAGGTGGCGAGACTGGCGGGGTCGCCCTTGCGCCAAAAAGTGATGCCGCCGCCGTATGAGCCTATCGCGATGGTGTCGCCGTGGGAGCCGAAGGCAGATACAAACCGCTTTTCGGGTATCACCGCCGACGACGTGCTGTACATATTGTGAAATCCTTTCTGGGGATGCAACGACGTGTAAGACAACCCCTTCCACGTGCCAAACCACAGCAATCCCTGCGCGTCCTCGCACATATCGGAGGTGGTGGGCGAATTGATGCTAAAAGGCGAGCGCGTGGGCGACGACATTATCTTCTGCAACATTTTTGTGGTGGCGTCGTACTTGTAAAGGCCTTTGCTCATAGTACCTATCCACAATGTGCCACGGCTGTCCTTAAAAAGGCTTCTGATGTCCTGTCGCGGCAAGATGTCGATATTGGCGGCGTCGAGTTCGTGGAAAGAGCCTGTATGCTCGTCGTAGATTACAAGCCCGTTGTCGCCGCCAAACATATAGCGTCCGTCGCCATTGTCGAGAAAACAGTAACAGCCCTTGGCGGGAGTGTGGTCGCCGAGACCGCTGCAAGGAATTGTGCGGATGGTCTCGCCGCTGATGTCCACCTTATATATAGTGTTTTCCGACTCCGAGAGCATCCAAAAACAATCAGACAAATCTTTGTGGCAGTAATGCACATCGTGGCTGCGGAAAAACAACGAGAACACCGGACTGAACGCGCCCGATTCTGCCTCGTACTTGTGAAGTCCGTGATACTGAGAGAAATAGTATGCGTGGTTTTCGCGATCTACAAAAATGATGTCCGCCTGATAACTCTGCGAACTTACCGCGCCAGCATTGCCGTGCCGTGGCACAAAGGTAAAACGGTCGGTGTAGATGTCAAATTTTGAGACGCCCTTCTCGGTGGCTATCCACACGTTGCCGTCCAAATCTCGCTTGATGTCTGCCACGGAGTTGCCGATGGCGGTGTTGAGGGAGTTTTTGCGTTTTGAGGACGACATCTGCACAAACGACAGCCCGTCGTACCGCTCCAAACCCGTCCTCGTGCCTATCCAAACATAACCAAACGCATCGACTTCTATGCAGGTAACGACCTCGTTGCTCATGCCGTTTTGCTCGTCGATGGAACGAAACATCATCTCACACTGCGCCCTTGCGACCGTCGATGCCAACGCCGCCAAGATGATGATGCTGATAGTCAGAAATTTGGTTTTGTAACACTCCATTATTATCTATTCTCCAACTTACAAAAGTACAATTAATCTCTCAAAAACCATACAAAAAAGGCTAAGATTTTTTATTTTTTTTGTTGCAAAGATAAACGCCCAAAATTGTAATCGCGCAGCCCACCACGGCATACAATGTAATGCGTTCGTCCAAGACGATATTTGCCGTTATCAGAGCCACTACTGGATTGAAATACAGATAATTGGAGGATACTACAATTCCTATCCTCCTTATCACTACGTTCCACAGCAAATAGCATCCGAGCGACGCCACAAGCGACAGAAACACCACGTTGAACACCACTTCGGGCTTGCCCAAGGTCTCCATGTCAACGTCAAAAGGTTCGTACAGAAAATACGGCAGCATTGTAACGACGCCCCAGAAGAACACTTTCCTCGTTATCTCCAACGAACAGTACCGTTGCTCCGCCACCCTCAGAGCAATGGAATACACGCTCCAGCACAATGCCGACGCAAAACTCAGGATGAATACCACGGGATTGTCGTCCAATACAAAAATGCCGTTGAACACCACAAGCGACATACCCGTAAGGGCAATGGCGGAGCCTACGGCAAAATAGTTGCCGAGTTTTTCGCCGCACCACACAAGGCGGCTCACGATGGCGGTCAATACTGGATTTGCGCAGACGATGAGTGCCACCGTAGATGATGCGGTGGTGATGTTGACGGCGGTGTTTTCGGCGAGGAAATACAGCGACCCGCCAGTCAAGCCGAGCAACACAAAGAGTAGTTCGTCGCGCCAGCCTTTGAAACCCACGCTACGTATCGCCAACGGCAGCATAGCCACATACGCCACGGCAAACCTGATGGTCATAATCTCCGCCGGCGACATCCCGGCATTGAGCAGCACCTTGCTCGACGCAAAGGTACTCCCCCACACCACCGACGCAAACAGCGCGAGAAGATGAAACGGAAGTTTTGATTTGATAGACATAATGATTATTTTGCGGACACAAAAATATATATGTGTTTTCAATTGCGCAAAAAAAATCTCCCAAAAAATTTCTAAATATCGAATAAAACCTTTATCTTTGCGCCCGATAAAAATAGTATTAACAATGAAGACTCGCTTTAACGCATATTATTACGGCTTTTACTTTGCTTACTTCAACGACGGGGTGAGGCAGTAATTCTTTGTTATAAAGCAAGATATACAAAAAGAACGAAGCCTCGCCCCTCATACGGACGGGGCTTTTTTATTTTTAACAATCAGCAATATGAAAGTAGCAATACAAGGAGTGCGCGGCGCGTTCCACGAGGTGGCGGCCCGCGAATACTTCTCCGGCAGGGACATCGACATCGTGGAAAAGATGACCTTCGAGGAAGTGCTCAACAGCGTGGAAAACTGTGAGAACGACTACGGCCTCATCGCCATCGAAAACACCATCGCCGGCACCATCCACGCCA
>CAMJWL010000128.1 GCA_946409405.1 uncultured Bacteroidales bacterium | reverse complement strand
CATCCGTGGGACATTCCGGGATATTTTGCGGCGTTGGAACCGATGCCGAGCGCGGTGAAGGCGTTCAGGACATTGTCGTTGAAATACGACACTTATATCCTTACGAGTGCGCCGTTCAGCAATCCGACTGCGTGGAGCGACAAGATGCAGTGGGTGCAGAAGTGGCTTGGCGTGGCGGCGTACCGCCGTCTGATAATCTCGCACCACAAGAATCTCAATTATGGCGACTACCTCATCGACGACCGCCCCTACAACGGCGCGGAAGACTTTATGGGCGCATTTCTGCATTTCGGCGAGGCTCCATACAAGACCTGGGACGACGTGATGGAGTTTTTCAAACATATTAGTTAAACAATACGCAAAAATTTATTATCTTTGCGCCGGTTTTATAAAGCAAAATAATTATGAACAATACCGGTAAGATTCCCGTTACGATATTGACGGGATTTTTGGGTGCAGGCAAGACTACACTTCTTAATAACATTATAACCAAGTATTCCGCCAAGAAATTCGCGGTAATCGAGAATGAATTTGGCGAGATTGGCATCGACGGCGGACTCATCGTCGGCAACATCGAGAGTATGTACGAACTCTCCAACGGCTGCATCTGCTGCAACCTCAGCGAGGGTCTCACCAACACGCTCAACAATCTTTTGACCTCTAAGTATCAGTTTGACAACCTGTTGATAGAGACCACGGGCATCGCCGACCCGTCGGGCGTCATCGACAATTTTATGGCATACGAGGAGATTTACAAGAAATTCATCGTAGATTCGGTGATATGCCTTGCCGACGCGCAGACCTACGAGGAATCTGCCGCCGAACAGCCCGAAGTACACCGTCAACTCGCTGTGGCAGACATCATTATCCTCAATAAAATCGAGGACGTTACCCCAGAATACGGCGAGCATATCAAGAAACTCATCCGCTCTGTGAACCCGACTGCAAAACTCTATTGCACTTCGCACGCCAAGATAGACAACATCGACATCCTCGACACTTTTGCCTATTCGCCTGAGAATGTGGAGAAACTCGTGGTGGATTTCAAGAACGCGACGCCATTGAAATTTGATATGATGGATTTCAACGACAATGCGCCTTCCTTTGCCGCCAATCCGAAAAACAAGCACAACGACGCATTCCATCACAGCATTGTGTCTGAGGGATTTACGGTGCAGGGCGATATGGACGAGAAGATGTTTGTAGAGTGGCTGCAAGGCGTTTTGCAGTACAATTCGGCGAGCGTTTTCCGTGTCAAGGGCATCATTTCCTTCGCCGGACGCAACAAGAAATACATTCTCCAATCTGTGCGCCAATACTTCTTCATTGAGGAGGGCGGCGATTGGAAGGACGGCGAACAGCGATTCTCCAAAATCGTCTTTATCGGCAAAAAACTCAACCGTGAGGCGATTGAAGAATATCTTGAAAGTTTTGTAATCTAACGACATACCATTATGCGCAACAGACGAAAAAAATCTACGCCCTCGGCAGCCTCGGAAGAAAGGTTGATTGCCGACAAGGACTCTCAATTGCTCGAATACCTCTTTGAGCGGCTTGCCTCGTGGAGCAAGACCAACGTCCGCGAACTCTTGAAATCGGGTCGCGTGGTCGTTGACGGCATTGGCACAACGGCTTTTGACTATCCCGTGCGCCGTGGCGCAGAAATCCGCCTGCTGCCTCGTCCAAAACTCTTGCAACAGGGCGGCATCAATCATTCGATGCTTGACATCCTGTACGAGGATTACGACGTCATTGTGGTCAATAAGCACGAAGGATTGTTGTCGGTAGGCACCGATGGCGACAAGGAAAACACCGCCTACCACATCATCAATATGCACGTCAAGAAACAGGGCAAGGGACATCACATCTACGTTGTCCACCGTCTCGACCGCAAGACTTCTGGCGTGATGATGTTTGCCAAGAGTATGGCGGCGCGTGATGCCTTGCGCAACAATTGGAGCCGGATGGTATTGGAGCGGTCTTATTACGCCGTTGTGGAGGGCTGTCCCAACATCAAGAGCGATACCATAAAATCCTACCTCACAGAGGACAAGATGCTCAAAATCCACTCCTCGTTCATCAACAATGGCGGTCAACTCGCCACCACGCATTATGACGTAATCCAGAGCAACGGCGACTATTCGCTCGTGAAACTCAACCTCGATACCGGTCGCAAAAACCAAATCCGCGTCCAGATGTCGGCGATAGGTCATCCCGTGGCGGGCGACGCCAAATACGATGCCAAGACCAACCCATTGAAGCGTGTATGTCTCCACGCCGCCACATTGGAGTTCATCCACCCAAAGACCGGCAAGCCTATGAAATTTGAAGTGCCAGTGCCGGGAGGATTTTATAAGGTGGTAAAAAATGATGTTCCTCAAAAATAAATTTGCAAATGTTCAATCCATTGAGTATTTTTGCTCAATCGATTGAACATTTTGATGAAGTATGTACAAAAGGCCTTATTCCCAGATAGTTGCAAGGTTTTTTTATGAATCGTACCGCCCGTACCGTTCGTTGGTGGTAGGTTCTGGCGGCATCTCCGTGGAGGAGTTTCTGACGATGGATTTGGATGGATTGTTCTGATAGGGGGGAGGTTATAAATTTTGGGGCGGCAACTTTGTTAGTAATTTTGAATTATCTTTATTCCATTTAAAGTGTTTTCCAACATTTCTTTTGATTCCGTATGGAAACGACCCTGTTCTATCAATTGGAACTTGTAATATGCATTTGCCTGAAAAAATATTTGCATCAATTCGCAAATATTTTTGTCGCAAAGGAACTTATCTTTGCTGTTGCTGATGTTAATTCCTATGCACAACGGACACATATTAAATAATTCTTTATGATAACAATTATTGTAGAATGCTTCATGTACATGCTTTATGTCAAAATCAATCCTGTCGTTTGGATTGATAGTTACAGGATAAAACATTTGACATGGATATTCGTTTCCATTGATGTCAAATGCAATCATTCCTGTTCCCGTTCCGCAGTATTTTTCTCGTATTGGGCTTGACAATTTGTGCAGTGCCATGTCAAGCATCATTATTGGAGTATATTCTTGGTTTTGAAGATAGAAGTCCACCAATTTTTTCAACTCGTTTGCCAATAATTGTTTGTTTCTTTCGTCGCTCCAATCGATGCCATACGCTAAATTTGCTGCTACATTCCATCCATTTTGCTGAAGATAGATAACCCCTTCTGCAAAACTACCGATTGTCAAGGGCGAAACGGTCATTTTGACACCTTGTTCAGGCCATGTTTCTTTGAAGAAATCAATATCTATTCTGTCGAAACTGTTGCAGCGATTTAGATCGTGCATTTCTTTGGTTCCATCCAAACTTAACCCAAGTATGAATCGAGTTTTGTTCGTAGAGAACCATTTTTTCATTTCTTCCGTTAGCAACGTGCCATTAGTAGTTGCGAAAAACAGATACGGAACGTTAGTGTCCCTTGTCCACATCCATTCCGCAACGTCTTTTATCATATCAAAACACAACAACGGTTCTCCTCCGAAAAACTCAAAGTGGATTTCATCATAGTTGTTGTATTTGAGGATACTATTAGACAATATTTCCTTGATAAGGTCTTTTTTGATGACGTGTTTTGTTTTGGAATGTTGGTAGCAATAGACGCAGTTCAGGTTGCAATTTTCTGTAACCTGAATTATTACTGTCTTAATATTTGTTGTGTCCATCGCTTACAACATGAATCCAGAACCACAACTTGACTGACAGCCGCCAGAACAATTGCCGCCGCAAAATTGCTTGCAACCATTTTTGCAATCGCCGCCGCAATTGTAGTCGCACGTGCCAGCGCATCCAGCCCAGCAACCCGAATTGTTGTAGTGTACGTTCGGTTGTGTGAACGTAGCCTGCAATTTGTTTTCGTCAAACAAACGCTGAACTTTGTCGAATGATGTTCGACTGATAGAAAACATATTATTCATTGTTGATATTTGTTAATTATTGACATTTGACATAAGCGTCAAATTTATCATCTTTACCCATATTTGTAATAGCAACGCAATAGTTTTGACTTTTATTACATTGCCAAATAACACAGCAATCAGATGAATTGGGTTCGCACACTTCATGAGCCACCACATTGTTCGAGGCATCATACACACATAGCCATTTCTCAGAATGCGAATTTTCTATATAGGCAATGCTGTAATTACCCTTTTCTCGGGGGCATGGAATGTCGCAGGTATCGCCCATTCCTAAAGTTATTTTCCAATGTTCTGATTTCATTTGCTATTATTATTGACTGTAATCTCTTTGCAATTTGATTTATCATTATTCCCATTGAAAATTCTTTTCAATGTAGAATCTTTCTTCATTGTCCCCTTTGTTTAAGACAGTAATGTCATACGACTGATTTTTGGAGCAATTCCATTCAATATGGGGATTATTAACTTTGGGTTTGTTGTCACTACCATTGCACATTGTAATTAAGTCGCCATTATGGTAGTTCGCGTAAAGTGCAACATCAGATGATGCACCCTTCGTTTTTACCCAAAACAACCCATGTGAAGGATGGGTCGATGGAAATGGCGTTGTGAAAGCCGTATATTCGCCACGAGCAAGTCTAATATATTCCATTGGATGTGTATTTGATTGGTTGAAAAATATTCCTAAACTTAATGGTTGTCGGTATCTCCATTCGTATTTCTGTTATTAAAATTAGTTTTTGCTAATCTTAATAAAATCTTTGTTTGCAAACAATAACATTGTGTTATGTCGATTTAGTTTTTCAAAAAACTAAATCGGAGTAATTTGCAATAGTTATTTGGCATTAGTATTAAATAAATACCACCTGTTTGCAAATGATGATTTGTCTTAATAGACAGACACAACCCTCCATTCTTTATTTGTTGACCATCCCCAGAACAATCTATCCTGATAGTAGTTAAAATTGACTATGATATTATCATAGGCATCTACTTTTACCTTTGCTTTGAAGTCAACTGTGTGGAGTCCAAGTGTACCGCTATATGTTAGTTTGCCTGTGATTTCGGCACCATCACCAGTATTTTTGACGGTTTTTGCTTCTATTTCTTTAAACACGTCTCTATCTTCATATTTTGGATATTGATTGATATATGCATAGCAAATCTTCTGTGCATTGCGAAGAGAGAGTTGGGTGGGAGATGCGATTGCGACCTCATTGATTGAAGGTACATCAGACAATGGAAGCAAGTTGTTTGCTCCTACATTGCTACTGTTAAGGGCGAACAATAGCATAGAAATTAGAATTACAATTTTCATGTTTGAAAAATTAGTTGGTTTCACATTATAATTTGACATCATCAAATTATCTTATCACTCGCAAAGTTACACTCAATCCAAGTTGTCTGCAAACTTTTTTGTCCCCGATTATTCTACATTCTGTTCCTTATTTTTCGACAATTCTTTTTCCAATTCGTCGGCTGCGTCGCGTAGAAAGTTGTAATGCAAAGCCAGAGATATGTCGTGCAGAAGTCCCAAGTCAAAATTGTCCCTTTCAATGATTTTGTAACCATTGGTACGCGAGCAGTGGATTTGATTAGCCAGCCATGCGGGATTGCGGTCTTGGCGGTCAAGTTCCTCCATGATTTTTTTCCCGATTGTAGTTTTTTGAGTCATGGGTATTGTCTGTCGTCCAAGGTTCCAGGGACTATATAGTAGTGTACAAAGAAAATGCGTGGAACCTTATTATATGCCCGTTCCACAATCTGAGGCCTTCGAACTTGCCCATCCAGTCAAAACGAGCAACGAAGACCCACGCCTTATGTATATATACAAACATACCATTAGTATGTCGCAGTAACATACATAACACAATGGGCATTTATCGTTGCTAAGTTTCCAACTGGACATCATGAAGTGTTCGAAGTTTCAGATTGTCGAAAACAAAGCGCAATAAACGCCTTTTCTTATATAATACTTTACCGCCATTCGGCGGATTTCACAAGTGCAAATTTAGAAAATAATTGATATATTTTCAAATTTTTTTTCATTTTACAAACAAATCGAATGGTGTTACCATTATTAGGTTGGATATTTTTTTCTATAAAAACGCCGATAGCCTGCGGAAATCTCAATTATTTGCGAGATTTCCGCAGGCTATCATGCTTTAGATAAAAAAACTACTCCTCCGGCAATGCGATGTCCTCGTCTGCCAAGTGTTTGAGGATGTTGTTGAGGTCGCAGTTGGCGGATACGAGGTCGGCAACCTTGTCGATGGCGATGCGTTCTTGACGCATGTCGTCGCGGTAGCGGACTGTAACGGTGTTGTCCTTCAGCGTATCGTAATCCACTGTTACACAGAATGGTGTGCCGATTGCGTCCTGACGGCGGTAACGCTTGCCGATGGTGTCCTTCTCCTCGTAGCGGCAGTCGAAGCGGTACATGAGATCCTTCATCAACTTTTCGGCTATTTCGGGCAGTCCGTCCTTCTTGACAAGCGGCAATACAGCCACCTTGACGGGAGCGAGAGCCGGCGGGATGCGGAGTACAACGCGCTTGTCGGTCTTTCCGTCGTCGCCCTTGATTTCCTCCTCGCAGTAAGACGCAGAGAGGATGGAAAGGAACATACGGTCGAGGCCGATGGAGGTCTCGATGACGTAGGGAACGTAACTCTCGTTCATTTCGGGGTCAAAATACTGAATCTTCTTGCCCGAATATTTTTGGTGCTGACCGAGGTCGAAGTCGGTGCGGGAGTGGATGCCCTCCACTTCGCGGAAGCCCATCGGGAAGTTAAACTCGATGTCGGTGGCGGCGTTGGCGTAGTGGGCGAGTTTTTCGTGGTCGTGGAAACGGTAATTGTCCGTACCAAAACCCAATGCCTCGTGCCACTTGCGGCGCATCGTCTTCCAATACTTGAACCAACGCATCTCTGTGCCGGGTTTGATGAAGAATTGCATCTCCATCTGCTCAAATTCCCTCATGCGGAAGATGAACTGGCGGGCAACAATCTCGTTCCTGAACGCCTTGCCTATCTGAGCGATGCCAAAGGGAATCTTCATGCGGCCGGTCTTCTGTACGTTGAGGTAGTTGACAAAGATGCCTTGCGCGGTTTCGGGACGTAGGTAAATGGTTGACTGTTCGTCGGATACGCTGCCCATCTTGGTCTGGAACATGAGGTTGAATTGACGTACCTCTGTCCAGTTTTTGGTGCCGGAAATGGGGCATACGATTTCCTTGTCGATTATAATCTGACGGAGTTCTTCGAGGTCGTTGGAGTTGAGAGCCTTGTCGTAACGGGCTGTGAGTTCGTCGATTTCTGCCTGGGTTTTGAGGACGTGTTCGTTGGTGGAGAGAAATTGCTCCTTGTTGAACTTATCGCCAAACCTCTTGGCAGCCTTCTCTACTTCCTTGTCGATTTTAGCGTAGAGTTTGTCGCGGTATTCCTCGATGAGGTTGTCGGCGCGGTAACGCTTTTTGGAGTCGCGGTTGTCGATGAGGGGGTCGTTGAAAGCCGAAACGTGCCCCGACGCTTCCCAAGTCTTGGGGTGCATGAAGATAGCGGCGTCGATGCCAACGATGTTTTCGTGGAGGCGGGTCATAAACTTCCACCAATATTCCTTGATGTTGTTTTTGAGTTCTACGCCGTTCTGACCGTAGTCATATACTGCGGCGAGACCGTCGTAAATTTCGCTTGACGGGAATATGAAGCCGTATTCCTTGCAGTGTGAGATGATTTTTTTGAGAGAGTCTTCTTGCTGTGCCATTTTATATGGAGTTTTATTTATAATTCAACATTCGTTTTACGCCCTCGCAGATGGTGTCGTCTTGACGGGCAAAACATATACGGATGACGCTTGTCTTGGTTTTGTCGTGGTAATACGCCGACATCGGGTACGCCGCCACGCCAAAATCCTTGGCGAGCCGGATACAAAAATCTTGGTCGTTCTCCTTGCTAACGTCCGAAAAATCAACTAATTGAAACCACGAGCCTTCCGCCGGTACAAACTTGTATTTGCTGCCTTTGAGCAATGAACAAAGGAGGTCGCGCTTGGCCTTGTAGGTGTCGCGGATGCGGAAAAACAGTTCCTCGTCCTGCGAGATGATGTCGTCTATGGCGTGCTGCGCCACGGGGTTGCTGCCGTTGCAAAGGTGCGAGTGCATACGGCGGATTTCTTTGGTGATGTCGGCTGGCGCACAGCAAATACCTGTCTTCCAGCCTGTTGCGTTGAGCGACTTGCTGAGCGACGATATTATGATGGTCTGTTTGGCGAGCGACGGATATTTGGCGGCTGAGATATATGGTTTTTCGTAAGCCGTGGCGGATAGAGTTTCGTCCACGAGTACATTTATCTTGTTGCCAACCACTATTTTCTGGAGGTTGCGGAAGTCCTCGTCGGTGAAAATCCTGCCCGAAGGTATGTGCGGCGAGTTTACTATTATCATCTTGGTCCGCTGGTTGATCATGCGGTTCATTTCGTTCCAATCCACCTGATAATCAGGGTATTTGAGGACAACGAATATCGGAGTGCCGCCGTTGATGCGCACTGCTGGTACATAGTTGGAGTGGGCGGGTTCTATTATTATCACCTCGTCGTCTTCGTGTATCAACGATGTTATCGCCGCCCATACCGCCGGCGACGAACCTGCCGTAACGGTGAGTTCGGTTTCGGGGTTGTAACGGTGTCCAAAATTCTTCTCGTAGTACCTTGCCATCGTGCGCCGCAGTTGCGGAAATCCTTCCAACGGGGCATAGCGGCAGCAACCGTCGCTGATGTGCTCGACGATTCTGTCCCTGAGCGGTTCGGGCATGTCGCAATCGGGGATGGAGGTCATCAGGTCGATTACTCCGTCCGTCTGTGCGAGTCTTGTAAGGTCTTTGAGCGCGGTTTTCGCGCTTTCAGGTAGTTTAGAACGTATCATTTCCTTGCATATAATCGAGCGTAAAGGTACAAAGAAAAATCCATATCCGCAAAAATTTTTTTTACAGATATGGATTTTTCTTCTGTGGAATGGGAATCGCGAGCGTCGTGGCTCTGTGAGCGTCGCCTTATCTGCTATTATATAAGGTGTCGTTTTCTATCTTGTTGCCGCGCTGGTCGATGTAGAAGTATATCGTGTCGTAGGGCGCAACTTCGAGGCATACTTTTGCCTTGCCGTTGTAGAATGTTTCGCCCGCTTCGTCCATGGTCTTGTAGTTGAAGTCGTAGAACGGCGGGATTACAATCCTTCTGAGGGTGTCCACAAAGCCAAACTTGCCTTTCTGCGGGTCGGAGGGGTCGTACTTGTACTTAAACAGCCAAAGACCTTCCGTGGGACGGCGCATACTGAGGAAGTATGTGGCAGAATCGCGGTCGATGTTGCTCTGTATCTCCTTGATGTAGTTGGCTTTGCGTATCATTGCGCTGTTGTAGAGCGGCTTGGCGATTGTGTCGGTGTTGTCGAAACGGAGGGCGCGGTGGTATGCGTATATTGCCGAATCGATGTAGTGCGGCTTGTCGTCGGAGAACATCGACATATAGTAGTCGCCCTTTTGGAGGCAGAGTTCGAGCGGTGTGGCGGGCGCGTTGGCGGTGTTGAGCGTGGTGTTGTTGCCGCTGATGTCGTCGGTGCAGACTCCTGCGCGTCCCCTCATAAAGAACAATGCGAGTACAAGTGCTATCAGCAAGCCCCACACAATCAGGCCTATCCATGCCTTGCGCTTGATTGTCTGGTAGATGCTGAGATCCTTGATTTCCTTCTTGTTGCGGATGTTGAAGTAGAAGTGGAACGGTGCCCAGAGGCACGAGAGCCAGCCTGTCCATTTGTTGTTGTAGATGTTTTGCCAACGTAGGAGTTTTTGGGCGAGTTCGTAGCGTTGAGCGAGTTCTTTGTTTTCGGGGTCGAGGTCGATGGCACTTTTGAAGTTTTCTACCGCCTCGGCGTATTCGTTGATGTGGAGCAACGCTTCTGCCTTTGCTTCAAGGTGTTTGGTCTCGGCTTCTGTGTCGCGGATGGAGGGCGAGTAGGTTTCGGCTTCCATTGAGTACGACATTGTTTCTTCGAGTTTGTCGGTGAAGGCGTTTTTTGTGTCGATGGCGCGCTCGTATGCGTCGGCGGCGTTTATGTAG
>CAMJWL010000127.1 GCA_946409405.1 uncultured Bacteroidales bacterium | reverse complement strand
GATGTATATAGTTGCCATTATCGCCTCAAACAGACCTATCTCGCTCTTGTTGAGTTTCATGGCCAATGCGTGAGCGGACGCCGTCATCTGCGCAAAACGCACCGAGGGCATCACCTTGTAGTCGATGTCCTTGGGTACGCGCTCCATTTGGTCGATGTGGCGTTTGAGTTCGCGGCGAAACTTCTTGACGTCGATTTTGTTTTGCTCCCAAATGTCGGTAACGAGTTTCTGTTGCAATACGCCGTAGTAAAAGAACAATTCGGGCGTAAGGAACTCAAAACGTGCTTCCTCGGCTTTGCTGAGTGCTTCAATCATCACCTGCGAGAGCATCGCAGTCTGTTTAATCATCTGTGGCATAATATGTTATACTTTTTCAACGGTTAGTTTGAGCGGGAAGTGCTGTTCGTCCGCCATTTGCTTTACCTTGAAGACTTTGCTTAGGGCGATGTCATAGTCGTACACGCCCACCACGCCGCTGCCTTCGTTGTGTATTTGCATCATGAGAGCCTCGGCGGTGTCCTTGTCGCGGAAAAACACCGTCCTCAGCACCTCCACTACAAAATCCATAGTGGTAACTTCGTCGTTGTGCATTATCACCTTGTAAAGCGGCAACGGATCGTCTTCCTTGACGCGCTCGCGTACCCGCGTGGCTGTTTTTACTCTTGTTGGCATGTTGCTAAATATTAAAAGTATTTGCCTATTACATCCATAAAAAAGTCCGGAGCCATGCACGGCCTGCCAGTCGCCTTGTTTACGAAACACAGCACCGTGTCGCCGTAGTTGAGGAGTTCGCCTTGCTCGTTGTAGGCCTCGTACTCAAATTTCATCTTCACGCCCGGTTTTTCCTTGACGTACACCTTTATAGTAATGAGGTCGTCGTAGAAGGCGGGTTTCTTGTATTGGATGCTCAGCGACACCACGGGCATCATGTAGCCGCGCTCTTCGAGCAACCGGTACGAACAGCCGCTCTCCCTGAATGCGTCGCTGCGTGCCGCCTCGTAAAATTCGGGGTAGTTGCCGTAATAACAATAGCCCATCTTGTCGGTATCGCCATACCTTATCCTTATCTTGCTTTCGCTTACAAACATTTTTTATGTTATGGTTTTTAACAACGGAAATCCACGGGAAATACGGAATTGTTAAGGAAAAAGAATCCGTTTTTTGGGTGTTTCCAGTTGTTAATTATATAAGTAATCCGCCGCAAAGTTAATCAATATTACAGATAATCACAATTTTTTTTTGTAAAGAATAACGTTTTTGTTTATCTTTGCCGTCTGTAATACATAAAACACTTATCAAAAAAACGCGAAACCAATGGAAAACATCGACATCGAACGTCAGGTAGCCAAGTACCTTCTCGACATCAAGGCGGTGGAGTTGCAGCCCGAGAAGCCTTTTACGTGGGCTTCGGGTTGGAAGTCGCCCATCTATACCGACAACCGCAAGACCCTCTCGTACCCCGAGGCGAGGAACTTTTTGAAGCAATGTTTTGCCGACATCATCCGCCGCGAATACCCCGGCGTGGAGTTGATAGCCGGAGTTGCAACGGGCGCAATTGCCGTTGGAGCACTTGTAGCCGACCTTCTCAACCTGCCCTTCGTATATGTGAGGAGCGCGAGCAAGGGACACGGCCTCGAAAACCAAGTGGAGGGCGTTTGTCATGCGGGACAGAAGGTGGTGGTCATCGAAGACCTCGTGTCAACAGGCATGAGTAGCCTCAAAGCCGTATCCGCACTCCGCGAAAAGGGTTGCGAGATAATGTCGATGATTGCGATTTTCACATACGGATTCCCCGTTGCAGAACAGGCTTTCAAGGATGCCAACTGCACCCTCCGCACCCTCAGCAACTACAACGCGCTCATCGCCCTCGCCAAAGAAACCGGCTATGTAAAGGAGCAACAGATTGACGCGCTTTTGGCATGGCGCAAGTCGCCAGAGACATGGGGTGTGTAACCACGGAAGACACGGAAATATACGTAAATATACGATAAAACAATTAATAATATTATGATGAAATCCATGACCGGCTACGGCAAAGTAACCAAAAGCCGCAACGGAAAAAACATCGAGGTAGAAATCCGCTCGCTCAACAGCAAGACCCTCGACGTGCATACCAAGATGCCGCTCACGCTCAACAGCAAGGATCTCGACGCAAGGGCGATGATTGCCGCCGGACTCGAGCGCGGCAAGGTGGACCTCAACATCACGCTCACCACCGACACTACGGCAGACAATCTCCGCATCAACGAGCAACTGCTGGAGGCTTACTTCCGCAAGACTCTCGAAATTGCGCGCAACCTTGGTGTTGAGATAGACCAGAGCCTGTTGCTGACCACACTCATGCGTTTTTCCGACGTTCAGAAAGTGGAACAGGAGGAGAGCATGGAGGAGGATTGGGAATTGGCGAGCGAGGCGTTGGAGGAGGCCATCAAGCAACTCGACGAATTTCGCATTCAGGAGGGTCAAAACCTCAAAACCGACTTCCAAAAGCGTGTAAACCTCATCCTCAGTTACCTCAACGAAGTGGAGCCGCTTGCCGATGCCCGCGTGGGCGTTATCCGCGAGAGGATTTTGCAACGCTTTGAGGAACTGCGTGGTACAGTGGACGTTGACAGCAATCGCCTCGAGCAAGAGTTGATATTCT
The DNA here is from genome assembly GCA_946409405.1 of uncultured Bacteroidales bacterium. Classification (GTDB taxonomy): domain Bacteria; phylum Bacteroidota; class Bacteroidia; order Bacteroidales; family UBA3824; genus UBA3824. The sequence continues at coordinate 7,459 of CAMJWL010000127.1, read as the reverse complement.
ACATCGAGAAACTCGACATCACCGAGGAGAAGGTGCGTCTGCGCAACCATTGCCGTTACTTCATCGAGAACATCGACGCCGACGAATCGACGGGCAAAAAACTTGGTTTCATCGCCCAGGAGATGGGTCGCGAAATCAACACCCTCGGCTCCAAGGCCAATGACGCCGAAATCCAAAAAATCGTAGTCAAGATGAAGGACGAACTCGAAAAAATTAAAGAACAGGTCCTCAATATACTGTAAACGATAATCCGCCGCCTACGGCGTCGGGTTTTTTAGGGAACGAAAATTACCGTCAATTTCAAAAAAAATTATCGTCAATTTCTTAGTTTTATTTGACGAAAATTGACGGTAATTGACGGTTAAATTGACGGTAATTTTCGTTCAAAGAAAAAGTCGCCGCAAGGCGACGTATGTATAACAAGTAATTAACGTTAATAAAAATAATATTATGGAATTATTGAAAGGAAAAGTCGCCCTTATAACAGGTGCGGCACGTGGCATCGGCAAGGCTCTTGCACTGAAATTCGCTTCTGAGGGCGCAAACATCGCCTTCACCGACCTCGTTATCGACGACAACGCCAAGGCTACCGAGGCTGAAATCGCAGCACTCGGCGTCAAGTGCAAAGGATACGCTTCCAACGCAGCCGACTTTGAACAGACCCACACCGTAGTTGAGGAAATCCAGAAGGAATTCGGCGCAATCGACATCCTCGTCAACAACGCCGGCATCACAAAAGACGGCTTCCTCATCAAGATGACCGAGGCTCAGTGGGACGCAGTTCTCACCGTCAACTTGAAGTCTGCCTTCAACTTCTCTCACGCCGTTGTACCCGTGATGCTCCGTCAGCGCAAAGGCAGCATCATCAATATGAGTTCCGTTGTAGGTGTTCATGGCAACGCCGCACAGTGCAACTACTCCGCATCCAAGGCGGGCATGATTGGCCTTGCAAAGTCAATCGCCCAGGAATATGGCAAGAAGGGCATCCGCGCCAACGCAATTGCCCCGGGCTTCATCATCACCGCAATGACCGCCGCTCTCTCCGACGAAATCAAGAAGGAATGGTGCGAAAAGATTCCTCTCCGTCGTGGCGGCACACCCGAAGACATCGCCGAAGTTGCCCTCTTCCTCGCTTCTGATATGTCCTCATACGTATCGGGCCAGGTAATACAGGTGGACGGCGGCATGAACATGTAATTTTTGTTTAACGTACAACAAAAACCAACGATTATGGGATGGTTTTCTAACTTATTTGGAGGCAAGAAGAAAAAGGCTGCCAACAAAGTAGCAACCAAAGCCACGGGTGAGTCGTCCGCCATTGAGAAAGGCCGTGTGAACACCAAGGTGCTCAACGCCCGCGAAGAGCCAGACAAGAGCAGCAAGGTGCTTTACAAACTCCGCAAGCACACCATCGTGAACATCAAGGGCACTTCGGGCGATTGGTATTGGATTAACACCGAACTCGGCGACGCCTATTGCATGAAGGAGTTTATAGACAAACAGGACGTCATCGAAAAACTCTTGGTGAACGCCGAAGTCTTGAACGTGAGGTCTTTTTACAGCACCGACAGCACTGTTCTCGGCAAAGTCTATCGCGGCAACATCCTCTTGAAACTCGGCAAGTTTGACCAATGGTACAGCATCGATTTTAAGGGGCAGACCGCATACGTGCATGGCGACTACGTATCGTTGCTCACCGACGACGTTTCTACGCCCTCCGTTGCCAACAAGCCGACAACGACCTCCACGACCTCCTCGACTACTACGACCACCACTGCCACTACGACCACCAGCACAACGCCCAAGAAGGAAGAACCGCGCATGTATTTCCACTCGCGCCCCGACCTTGCAGCCGTGGAACTCGCTCCCAAAAACCAACTTTCGGCGGAGGGACAGGACAAATTTGGCAAAGTGGCGGTGAGGACTTGGAACAATTACGGCAACCTTATCTCCGTGATAGCCAATGAGTTGGGCGTAGATGTAGAGATAGCCCTTGCTGTGATTTGCGTAGAGAGTGGCGGCAACGGTTTTGGTGCTGACGGCAGGATGCTCATCAGGTTTGAAAACCACGTGTTTCACACCTACTTTGTCGAAAAGTCCAAGTCGGAGGCCAACCAAAATATTTTTGACGATCATTTTGCCTTCGACACCAAGAAACGCCGCGACAACCACAAGTACCGCGCCAACAAGTCGGACGAGTGGCAGACCTCGCACACAAGCCAAACCGCTGAGTGGGAGGCGTTTGAGATAGCGCGTCAGATAGCCGAGACCGAGGCGATGTACTCCATCAGCATGGGTGCGCCGCAGGTGATGGGCTTCAATTACAAGATGATTGGCTACAACTCCGTGCAGGAGATGTTTTCGGCGTTCAGCAAGGACATCCGCTACCACATCATGGCTCTCTTCGACTTCTGCAACGCCAACGGCACACGCATCCAGTACTTGCTCACCCGCGACTTCCTCTCGTTTGCCAAGGCATACAACGGACTCACCGCGCCCGAGGCATACGAACAGAGGTTGCAGCAATATTACGACATTTACAAAAAACTGTTGAACAACAGAGTATTAGCATAAAGACCATCCCATCGTGATAAGCACAATAGTTTCAGACTATTCATGGTACTATCCTGCGGCGTGTGTGGTGATAGCCGCCGCGCTCGCCGCAGTATCGTACTATCGCAACAAGAAATTTGCCGAATTTCCACCGTCCAAAGTCTGGATGCTTGCGGCGTTCAGGTTTTTGGCGGTGATGTTGATGGCGTTGTTGCTGATGGACATCTTTATCCGCCGCAGTACGCAACGCACCGAAAAACCCGTTCTCGCCATTGCCATAGACAATTCGGAGTCTATGCTGATGCGTGGCAGTCAGGCGGCGGATTCGATGCGCGGCTTCAAGTCGGCATTGTCGGCTATTACCGACCAACTATCCTCCAAATACAACGTCCGCGTGTTTGGATTTGGCGACGGCTGCGGGTTGCGCGACATCCAAAGCCTCGATTTCAAGGACAAATACACCGATTTTTCGGCGATGTTGGAGTCGATGCACTCCACGCTTTACAACACCAACACAGGCGCACTCGTCATCTGCTCCGACGGCATCATCAACCGTGGACAAAATCCCGTGTATGCCGCCACCTCGTTGGGCAAAAAAATATACACCGTAACTCTCGGCGACACAACGTCTTACAAAGACCTCGCCGTTACAAAGTGCGTATATAACGAGACGGCTTTCATTGGCAACGAGTTCCCGATAGAGGTATCTGTCAACGCCCGAATGTTGAAAGGGCGCACAGCCGTCTGCGAAATCCGTCACGGCGGACGCTCCATCTTCCGCGAAAATGTCTCCGTCCTCTCCGACGACTTCACTCACCAACTTTCGACCACAATCAAGGCTTCCGAAAAAGGCCTACAAAAATACACCATCGCCATCGCGCCCGTTGACGGCGAAATCACCACCACCAACAACACCCGCGAAATACTCGTAGATGTTGTTGACGACAAACACAAAGTGCTGATACTTAGCGCAATGCCACACCCCGACGTTGCCGCCGTACGCAACGCCTTGGCTTACAACCGAGGCATGGACGTGGAGGTAGTGTCGGATCTCGCCACCTTCGACAAAACCCTCTCTGCCTACAACCTCGTAATACTCGTTCAGGTGCCGTCGCTCGGTATTCCCGCCGACCGCATCCTCAAAGAGATTAAATCCAAAAACATCCCGACGCTCCACATCCTCGGCTCCAAAACCGATTTTAATAGTTTTAACGAACTCGCTCAATGCTTCACCGTAGCCATCAAGGGCAACAATTTTGAGGAAGCGGGCTACACCGGCAACCTGCGTTTTTCACTTTTCAGCACTGAAAACGGCACCGACGAATTTCTCTCCAAAGTGCCGCCGCTGTACTGCGCTTTTGGCGACTACAAGACTTTGTCGCAGACTCATATCCTTGGCAATCAGGTAATTAAAGGCATTCACACCGACAAGCCCCTTATTGCCATCTCCGACCCTTCAAAATCGCGCAGCGCGGTGATTGCGGGCGAGGGCATTTGGCGGTGGAGGGTCGATTGCTACCGCCGCTACCAAAACCACGAAAAATTTGACCTCCTGATTTCGCGCCTGTGTCAATTTCTCCTGACCCGCGCCGACAGAGAGCGTTTCACGGTATCCACGCGCCGCATTTTCAATGAGAACGAGCCGGTATATTTCAACGCCAAGGCGCTCGACGAAATGCTTGAACCCGCCACCGACGCCACAGTATCCCTCGACCTCGCCGACAGCACCGGCAAGACCACGACCTACAAATTTGACGCACTCGGCGCGGGTCATTACCTCCGCATCGACAACCTCGCGCCCGGTCAATACACCTACAAGGCTACCGCCAACGTCTCCGGCAAGACCTTCACAAAATCGGGCATTGTATCTGTAATGGAAATAAAGACCGAGGCAGAAAACCTCGCCGCAAACCGCAACCTGATGGCACGTCTCGCCTCCACAACCGGCGGCGGCGCATACCTCGCTTCCGACCTCTCCGCCTTACAAGACGCTCTCATAAACGACACCTCAATCCGCCCCGTGGTCTATGACGACACCACGACCACGCCCCTGATGGGTTACGGATTGCTGTTTTTCATAATAATTGCGCTACTTGCGGCAGAATGGTTTTTGAGGAAATATTGGGGGGCGATTTAGGAAAGAGGAAATTGAAAATTGAAAATTTGATAATTTGCGTAGAGACGATGTGCACATCGTCTCTACGGCAAGGCGGTGGATTATTGGTTCAACATCGATTCCGTGCCCTTTATATTTCTATTTACTCTTTTCAGATAACCATAATTCGGATATTCATCAAGCAATTTCTCGGCTTGCGGTTTTATTTCATCCACAATTGCCCGCGCATCAGTCGGATTGTCAGTAATGATATAAAGATCCGCAAGTATATCTTTTGAAACCATCCAATTAACTAAGTATTCAAGATTTGTATCTTTAATTTTGTCATTAATTTCTATTGCCTTTTTACAATTCTCTATTGCAGAGTCGTATCTCCCTTGGTTCCTTTGCAAACCAGCAAGATTCCCGTATGCGTTTGACAACTGATTCAAATATTTAGGGTTATCCGAGACTTTTCTTATTTTTTCTCCTATTTTTATTGCTTTGTTGTAGTGGATTTCGGCGGAATCATAGTCGTTAAGACTGAATAGCTGCAAATTTGCGAGGTTGTAGTATGTCATTGCCAAACCGTTTAGATAATCGTGATTATCTGGGTTTTCTGTTATTTTTTCAAGTATTTCTATTGCTTTTTTGTAATTTGTCTCGGCAGATTCAGGAGCGTTCAGATTAGCTTGCTGCAACGCTGCAAGGTTGTTGTAGCACGTTGCCAGCCAATTTAGATATTTTGGCTTAGCCGAGATATTGATTATTCTTTCGTCTATTTCTATTGCTTTGTTGTAATTCTTTTCAGCTGATTCATAGTCGTTTAAACGGTATTCCTGCGACAAAGCAATGTTGTTGTATGCGTATGACAAAGCCTCTAAATATTCGATGTTCTTCGGCTCGGATTCAAGTCTTTTATTTGAAATTTCAATACATTTGTCACACATTTTTTTTGCAAAATCCGTTTTCAATGTATCATAAAATTTTACAGCCGTATTAATTAAGAACCGAACATTTGTTGTTATCTCATATTCGCCGCACAAACTATTGCCTATGCAATCGGCGTATGGCAAAAAATCGCGGAAATTGTAGTTGCGGATTCTTCTAATATTGTCGAAATATGCTTTGTAATCTTGTTTTGTTACATCAATCTGTTCGCGCAACGAATCCGCCAACAAGCCGTGGAGTTTGTAATATGCGGTTTTGTCTTTTTGGTCATAATCAAATATGGAACGCTTGGCAAGTGAGCCAAGGGCTTTGTTCAAATTATGGCACGTGTCTTTGAGCAAATCGCTTATTATATCGAGACTTATATATTCACTTTTCCACAAGACAAAATGACGCAAAACAGTTTTTTCATCGTCAGTAAATTCCTGATAATCAATGAGATTTTTCAAGAAACAGATAAGCGTTCTTTCCTTGCGGTTGTGGGCGTTGGTGCCTTGGATTTCCTCGTCGCGCAAATCGCCGTAAAGTATGCCTTTGATTTCTTCCAATGATGGAATCGGTTGACATTCAAAATAAATGCCGAGTTGCTCCGCCAAAAGCGGACTGTATTTTATCAACTCAAACAAACCATCATAATCATCAAAATCATCTTCGCTTTTATCCGCCTTCTTCAAAAACAATTCTTTCAAAAAATCATTGTCTTTTTCATCGCTTATATTTTCGTTATGGAAATCCCCGAACTTTTCACGCGACAATATCAAAATATTCCAACCATTTGGATATATTTTGTTAGTCGGCAAGGTGTTATTTTTGAGTTCCTTGGCGTAATCTTCGATTGAAGTTTTATCCGCCGTTTCGTTAACGTCCAAAATCAGCAGATTGTTTCCCGTTTTGTATTGGTCCATAAAGGAAATAATCTCATTGTATTTGGTGTCAGTCGGTACGTTTGGCTCAAAATTAAAATTCAACATCGCACTAATTTGCGATGCAAAATCCTCTTTGATATTGCCATTGACAACGACGTATGCAATATTATTGAAAAAATTTTTGTATTTGTCTGTCAAAAGATAAGTAAGCGTAGTTTTTCCACTACCGCCGATGCCCACAAGATTGAAAACACGATGACTGATTACTTCGTCAGACAGTGTCTTAACCTTCTCGTCGCGCTTGATAAGGTCGTCGTCTTCTATCTCAAACGGCATCGAGAATGTCGGAAGATTTTCGGTTTTGTCGTCGGGGGAGTAGGGGAGACCTAACTTATCGCAAAGTAACTTTTCAAACAGAAAATGTTCATCGTGGCTGTAACTTACCTTTTCAAATTTCTTGATGTTTCTGTTCAATCGTGATTGCAAAATATCAGGGACATTGTTCAATACGCCTTTTGCAAATTCTATCGGGAATATATCGCCACTTTGCTGAGTAATTCTGATGATTTCTTCGTAGTAAACATCGATTTTTTCATTCTCTCTCCAAGATTCCTCGTTAAGAATCAAAATGAATTCTTTGGAGTTTTCAATGGCATTATATATCTGCGGCTCATATTCACCTTTCTTTATGTCGTCAACATCAAGAAAAGCCGTTTTGCCGTACTTGCACAATATAGTCTTCACGTGCCGCGCCTCCAATGCGCCGCCACACGCCCGCCGGTAGCTGATGAAATAGTCGTATTTATACATTGCCTATATTATTTTAGTCTCCGTGGCAAAGATAACAACTTTTCCATCAAATGCAAAAAAATAAAACATTATGACACAAAAAAAACCGCTGTTTATCAGCGGTTTCTCCAAAATAACCTATGTTATCTTGTCGGAGTGGCCAGACTCGAACTGGCGACCCCAACGTCCCGAACGTTGTACGCTA
>CAMJWL010000126.1 GCA_946409405.1 uncultured Bacteroidales bacterium | reverse complement strand
AATTTTACAGACTCTACGCCTTACGCCACTCCTTGTACGGATGTATCGCCAATTCCGAATTGAGATAGCGCGGGTCTTCGGTAACTTCGTCGCCGAGGAAATCTGGCTTTTCAAACTGCTGGTTTTCGTAGGCGAGTTCTATCTCGGCAAGCACGAGACCCTCGTTGTCGCCGTAAAACTCGTCAACCTCCACCACAAGGTTCTTGTGGTTGACGATGTAGCGCGTCTTCTCTATGATGCCCGACCCGCATATACGCAGCATTTCGTTGACCTGCGGCGCGGGTATCTCGTATTCCCATTCGTGGCGGGTAACGTTAGAATTTTCGATTGACGACTTGATGGTGATATAGCCCTTGTCGCCACGGAGACGCACTCGCACCGACTTGTTTTCGTCGGCATACAGGTATCCTTGCACAATGTAGTTGCTGCTCATTGCAAGGTGCTTGAACTCTCCTTTTACAAGGAACTTTCTTTCTATCTCAAATGCCATTTTTGTTAATTGATTTTTTATCCAATGATTGCAATTGACTTACTGCGGCTATACCTGTACGCCGATGACGATGATGTCGTCAAGCTGGTCGTACTCCAAGCCGCGCCAATTTTCGTGGGTGTCTATAATTATCTTCTCCTGCTCCGACATCGGCTTGCCGTGGATGTCCATCAGCAACTTGATGAAATTGCGAGAGAGGAACTTGCGTCCGTACTTGCCGCCAAACTGATCCACATATCCATCAGACGTGAGGTAGAACGAGTCGCCCGGACGGAGTTGGTACGACGTCATGGTAAAACTCTCCTTCTCCCTCAGATACACGCCAATAGGCATCGGGTCTGCGGGCATTATGGTGAGTTTTAGCAATTTGCCGTTGGGAAGTTCGCGGAGGTGTTCGGGCTTCATCAGGTCTTTGCTAATCTCCTCGCGCTCCGATTCGTCGTACTCGCGGAGAAGGTATCCGTTGTTGTTGGCGGCGGCAAAGTGCATCATCATCGTGTCGAGGTCTATGCGCACGAGCGAGAGATCCATGCCGTCCTTCTGCGAGGAGTTGATGGAATCCTGGTGCAACGCGCTCTTCACTTCCTTGCGCATCTCGTTGAGGATGATGTCTGGCTGCAATATCTGACGCTCCGCCACAATCTTGTTGAATAGCGACACACCGAGCATGCTCATAAATGCGCCCGGCACACCATGTCCCGTACAGTCGGCGGCAACGATAAACACGTGCTGCTTGTTGTCGGAGTAGAACCAGTAATAGTCGCCACTCACGATGTCCCTCGGACGAAAAAACATGAAGTAGTCGTAGTTGTAGTTTGACAAGAACGACGGATTGGGCGCAACAGCGGTCTGTATGCGCTTTGCATACACGATACTGTCGGTCATCGACTTGTTTGCCTCCTCGATGACGGCCTTCTGCTTGGTAATCTCCTGGTTGATGGACACGATTTCGTCGTTCTTCATCTGGAGGGTCTCGTTCTGCGCCTCGATTTCCTTCTGCTGCGCTTTGAGTCGGCTGTTTTTCTTCCTCACCACAAAGATAAAGGCAAGCGCACTAAGTACGGCAAGCAAAGCAAGATAGAGCAACATACGGTCTCTTGCTGCCTCGGCTTTCTGCCTTTCGATTTGGGTGTTCTGCTTTTCCTGTTCCAGACGGAGGTTGTCGAGTTCCTGCTGCTTCTGTTTTTGCTCAGCCTCCTGTTTGTCGAGTTCCGCCTTCTGACGCTCGATTTCGCGTTCACGTTCCAGTTTCTCGCGCTCGAGTTTCTCCATGTTGAGGCGGTTTTCGAGTTCCATCTGCTGCTGACGCGCTTGCTCCTCGGCACGCTGTTTTTCCATTTCGCGCATCTCGTTGATACGGTCGAGTTCCGCCTGAGCAGCCTCCGCCATAAGACGATAACGCTCGGCGTCGAGTTCCTTGATTGCCTGCGAGGAGAGGGTTTCCTGATAACTGTTTTCGGCGTCGGTGAGGTCTTTGAGATCCTCCGCCAGACGTCGTTCTTCGAGGGTCTGTTCGAGCGTTACGGAGTCCCTGATTGCAAGGTATTTCTGATAATACGACAACGCATCCTTGTATTCGCCTTTTTCCTGCAACACCTCGTTGTACGTCTGGTATGCAGCCTTCATGGCGTTGCTGTCGCCCGACTTCTCGGCATCCTTCACGGCATCCTTGGCATAGAACTCAGCATTGTGAAGATCCTGATTTTTGAGGTAGATGCGGGCTATAATGTTTTCCACAGTAGAGGTTTCGAGGGGCTGCGAATATTTTTGGCGGTATTCGATGGCCTTTTTGAGACATTCCACAGCGGCATCCTCGTCGCCAAGATTCTGGTAGCAGAGACCGAGGTTGGTGTAGTTGCTTGCCATAAAACGCTCGTCGGTCTTCTTGGGGTCCACCTCCACAAGTTGCTGGTAAACTCCTTTGGCAGACTCGTAGTCGCCAAGGCAGACGTGCGCGTATGCAATGTTGTTGAGAGCGTTGAGCGACTCGCGGACGTTGTTGTGTTCGAGGCACTCGGTGTAAAGAGTCCTATTGTAGGCGAGCATCTTGTCGTAATCCTTCATGGCAACCGTTACCTCGTTGATGCGCTGATATAACATCTTGGTATTGTTCCAGTCGTTGCGGTCTTTGTAGGTCTGCAATAGTTGCTCGTAGTATTCCAACGCGCTTTCGTTGTCGCCGTGCATGGCGTATGAGGAGGCGAGGTTGTGCTTCACCTTCAAGGCCTTCTCATCGGCACCGATGGATTCGTATGAGATGAGCGCGTCGCTAAAATCGTCGATAGAATGGATGTAGTGTCCGCGGTCAAAATATACCATGCCAATTTCTTTGGTGATGTCGGCCTCGGCCTCAATCTCAGCGGCGGGACGGACGAGATCTTTTATTTGGTCGTTTGGCACACCCTTCGCCACCTGCTCCTCACGGTATATCCTACGCTCCTCGTTAAACTTTTTGTCGAGTGCGTTGCGCGCCGAGAGATACTTCTGGATTGCATTTACCGCGTCGTCCTGCATCACGTAGTAGTTGCCAAGCAGCATCTGCGCCTTGTAGAGTGTCTGGTAATCCTTACACTCATTGGCATAACGCGTCGCCTTCTCGGCAGCATCGTTCTGCTTGACGTGCTGATTAAGGAGATTGTAACGCTCGGCAAGCTGGTAATATAAATCGGCAAGCCGTCGGTTGTCGTCTTCCTGCGAGATGAGGTTGATAAGGCTGTCGCGCTCACGTGCAACTCCCGACCCCACCTGAGCCTCCGCCAGTATGGGTACCGAGAACAACGCCACCGCCAGCAACGCCATCCTGCAATATGTTACCAAAGTTCTCATCAATAATTATTATTCCTTGTTCTTACTTGTACAAATTGAGTTTCAAAAAAAATGCCACTAAGGTAAATTTTCTACAAATCCTTAAAAATCGTATGTCGCGCCAAACATGAACGTCCTCAGTTGCTGAGGGTTGTACGGCAAATCCACGTCCATGCCTTTTACGTCGATTCCGGCATAAAGCGAGTTGGTAATGTTTGAAAGTTTCAATACCAAAGTCAAGTTTTTGCCGACCTTGCCGGTAACCGTGGCGTCGAGGTTGTAATATCTGGGCGTCCAGAAGTACGGATTGTCTGTAGCCTGATAGTACAGCCTTGCAAACCTGGAACAAAACATATTGTCTAACCTCAAGTGGAATATTCCTCGTTTGCCCAGGTAACTCTCCACCGACACCTGAGCAAGTTGCTTGGGCGTGTGGCGGATGTAGTCAACCTCTATGAACTGCTGCTCCGCAAGAGCGTCGTTGTTATAGAGGTTCTCGTGTCCCATTGTGAGCGTCAGTGCAGCGTTGACGTTAAGGTGAATGGGCTTCACAATGTCCCTGATGACGCCAATCACCTGCAAACCATACAACTTTGTCTTGGCGTTGGTTTCGTTTTTGTAGGCACGGGTCCAGTCGCGTCCCTTCGTAGTGCTGAAAAAGTCGGTAACGCCCACATAATACCCTCCCTGATTGTAATAACGGCTCTCAGGGTTTTCCTGATTGGGGATGAAGATATATTTTTTGCCCGTTTTGTCCAATGGCAACTTCTTAAAACCGCAATCCTCCATCTTTACCCAACTGCGTACAAGAGGATCCTTCACTATGTTGGTATAGCCTACAACTTCTATGTACGAATTTTTGTTGAAGTCGTACCTGAGACCCGCCTCCGTAGAACTGATGCTCTCCGGCTTTAAACTGTCGATGACGGACGGCACGTGGTGGAGGGCGGTAACAATAGCACCGTTATCCTGTTTCATCGCCACACCCACACTATAATAATATTGTGCGGGGGAAGGCGTCTTGTATGCGTATGCCTGCGATGCACGAAGTTTCAGTTTGTCGGTAATCTTGACCTGTGCCGCCATGCGCGGGTTGATCGACTTGCCCCACTGCGAATTGTAGTCGTAACGCACGCCGCCCGTCAGGGTAACGCGGTTGAAGTCGAAGTCCATGAGCATGTATGCGCCACCCTGCCAGTAGTTGTATGGGTATATACCAAACTTGCCATATGTGGTGTCCCTGTAATCGACCTCGGTGGAAAACATCTTGTACGAATCGTAATCAAACTTCCTCTCGCACTCCAACGTAGGCGGCAATACGCCCGAATATTGGTAAGACACGCCCGCGTTTATCTCAAACTTCTCTATTGGGTTCCACCTGATGTTTTCCTCGAAGGCAACGTCGTCGCTCGCACCGTATGCGTATTGAGGTTCGGTGCTCCAATTGACACCTCGGCTCGAACTCTTGTCCATACGGTAGCGGATATAACGCAACATTGTGTTAGTCTGCACGTTGCCAATCTTATAATCTGCACTTATCACCGCCCTACGTATAAATTCGCCCTGCATGTTCTTAGGGTCGTAGTAAGCGTATGCCATCGTACTCTGCCCAAAATCGGCGAAGTCCATACGGTGCAGCATGTTGTAGGCGAAGGTCAAGCCACGGTACTTGATTTCCGCACCTACCTGAGTAGCCCTCTGCGGCATCTCGTTGATTTCGGGCATATAGAAGTCGCCCTTGTAATTGAGGAAGTAATATTTCATACCCTCAAACAACTCGCTATACTTAGTAAAATTGGCCTCGGTAATCATGCTGGGGGTAATGATAAAATCGGTACCGTCCGTGTTGGCCATTTTCAAGGAGTCGCCGTTTTGGAGGAAGTAGTTCCAACGGTTGTACAAATCCCTATCGCGCGAGACGTTAACATCGGCGACATTGAGGTTGCTGCCGTAGATTGAGAGCATGGTAACGTTTTTGCCATGACCCACTTTTGCGCCCGCGTGAAAGTCGAGGTATATTTTTTCGTTGGTACCGCAATACAAGTCGGCAGTGGTGAAAGAGGCCTTCTCAGGCTCGCGGGTTACAATGTTAACAACGCCCACGCAGGCATCGTTACCATACGACGCCGACGCAGGACCGTAGATAATCTCCACGCGATCTGCCTGACGGATAGGAATATTTGCGCCGAGCGTCATGCCGTATGTGCCCGACGGCTTAATATCAATACCGTTGATAAGAATCTTAGTGTATGTGTTGCCAAGCAAGCCACGCTGCATGAACGCCTCGCCAAGCTCACCCGATTGCGGCTGCGACACACGGAATCCCGGCACACTCTTTAACACGTCGCAAAGGGTGACGTAGCAGTTGTTTACAATATCCACATGCTCAACCACATACGCCGTAAGCGGCAACTCCCTCACGTCCTTAGACGAACGCGAAGCACCGATGATGCGCCTCTGCTCACCCTCGGCCGTATTGATATTGTCGGCGTCCAAAACATTCCTTTCGATTACGTCGAAAATATCATCATCCTCTTGCGCCATCGCCGATGATGCCGCAACTATCAGTAATATAAGTATATAGACTTTCTTCATCTTATAAACTATCTTAAAGATGTCAGAGACAAAGGTAAAAACAATTTTTCAATTAAAAAAACTTAAATCGCATATTTTGCACTATGCAGAACGTTTTTTTTGAGTTTTAGCAACAAACATTCCAAATTTAAGCCCCTGCAAAGCAAATTTTGTTAAAATATGGTTTATTTTTTGCTTAATTTTTGGCGGCGAAAGGATTTTTGCTTATCTTTGGGACGTTAAATTTACGGAAATGAGCACATCAATAATCGCAATAAGCAACCACAAGGGCGGCGTAGGCAAGACAACCTCCACCGTCAACATCGGCGCAGGGCTGGCTCTCACGGGCCACAAGGTGCTGCTAATCGACATGGACCCCCAGTCTAACATGACGCAGAGTTACGGCATCAGCAGGACCGACGTGTCGGTATATGAAGTATTGAAAGGCGAAGCAGAGGCTCGCACCGTGGAGGTGTTCCCTAACCTGGACATCCTGCCGTCGTCGCTCGACCTATCGGGCGCGGAGATGGAACTCATCAACGAGGCGGGACGCGAATACATCCTCAAAGACGCTATCTCCGCCATCAAAGACAAGTACGACTACATCTTAATCGACTGCCCGCCGTCGCTCGGACTATTGACTATCAATGCGTTGACAGCAGCCACCGAGGTCTATATCCCATTGCAGGCGCATTACCTCGCCATCAAAGGTCTCACTAAGATAATTGAGGTGATTGGCAAGGTGAAAAAACGCCTCAACAAGGACATCGAGATTACGGGCGTGTTCGTTACGCAGTTTGACAAGCGCAAGGTGCTTCACCGCGACGTGGTGGAGACGATATACACGTATTTTCAGGAGAAACTGTTTAGCACGCGCATCCGCGACAACATCGCCCTCGCCGAAGCACCAAGTCAAGGCATGGACATCTTCCACTACGACCATAATAGCAAGGGCGCGGAAGACTACAAAAACCTCGTGCAAGAGATTATGGAACGCCACGGCGAATTTATCGACGATGACGACGAAGACGATGCCGAAAACAACGACAAAAACGCAGAAGTCAACAGCGCACAGACCAACGCTCAAGTAACTGAAAATCAGAATTAACCAAGAAAAATTAGTTTGTTATGGCAAAGAAAAATTTTAAGGGAGGCCTCGACAGCCTGATAGAAAACTCTCTCGGTATTAAGAAGTCCCGCAAAGGCGAGATGAAAGGCAACCCCGTGGACTTAATCAAACCCGAACAAACTGACGAAAACGACGAGGTGCTCGCCAAACCGCGTACACCCCAGAAACCTGTGCCTGTGGTTGTGGAAGAAACTCCTGAACCCAACATCGAGGAATCTACTGCAACAGAAAAAGCGACGGAATCAACTGCCGCTCAAACGCCTCAGTCCACGCAAATATCTGAGCCGGAAGTTTCCACCCCAATCACAGACGAAAATGATATCGAATCCATAGACGACGAACAACCAACTCCGCAGCCGCAACAATCTGCGCCTCAGACTGTTGTCACGCAACAATCTGCGCCTCAGACTGTTATCACTATGAGCCTTGACGCCTCCGACGACGACAACTCTAAAATTGCATATCTCAAAGAAGTAATTGCCGACCTCCGCCACGAACTTTTCCTATGGCGCAACGGCACAATCAACGTGCAGACTTTCAATGCAACACTGCACACCCACGGACTCAAATACAATCCCGAAAACAACGAGATAGAAGAATTTGACACAATATAATCGGAAATGTGAACGGCTCGTCTGCGTCGTAGCGGGCGAGCCGCCCGCGTTCCATCCTATCCTACCGCATCCGAATGTGGATCATTGGCATCAACGCCGTCTTTGATACCGTCCTTAACAAACTGTTCGTCAGTGTGCTTTTCGCCGGAGGGCTCGCCGTCCTCAACATCTTCTGAAACTATTTCAGTAAATTCGATGTCGGGCTTGAAACCTGCATTCTCCTGCTGTTGACGGGCGATTTCGCGCATTTCCTGCTCGGTGTAGATTTTCACAATTTTAGGCAGGTCGTCGTCATCGTCGATGGAGGTTGTCGTGGTGGTGGTTGTGGTAGTAGTTGTAGTAGTGGTGGTAACTGTTGTTACCATATCGTCATCGTCCTCCACATCAAGAGAAACTGCCGAACCAAGCGACTCGTCAACATCGTCTATATCAACTACTTCCACTTCGTGAGAAGTGTTTTTGGTTTCCACTACATCTTCGGGAGTTGTGTTTTCAGTATCAACTTCTTCTTCCTGAGTTTTGTTTTCAGTATCAACGACCTCATCGTTAGAAGCGTTTGCAGTATCGTAATACTGCGCAAGCATCTCCTCATCTTCCACATCGTCGGGATCTTCTTCCGGTTCTTCCTCAAATTCATGCAATTCTTCTTCGGTGTTCAACTCCGCAAGATTGCTCGAAGCGTCGCCATTTTGGTCGCTGGCGTAAAACTGCTCCAACGTTTCTACATCGGGATCGTCAGGTTCGGGAGCATCATTGTCGTCAGGTTCGGGAACTTCATTGTCGTCGGATTCTGCCTCCTCATCCTTTGTATCGCCCTCATTGTATTCGAGAACTAATTTTGAGAACGTGTCGCCCTGCTCGTTGATTGTAACTGTCTTAACCACAGTAGATTTGGTGGTTTGAGTGGTTTCCTCGGTAACAGGGTCGGTGGTCTCGGTGGTAACAGTAGTGGTAGTTACCGTAACCTTCTGCGGCTCAGCAACTTCTTCCACCTTTTCAGGTTCTTCTGTTGATACTACAACCTCTGTTTGTTCTGGTTCTTCTGTTGATACCAAAAATTCCGTCTTTTCAGGGTCTTCCGTGAGAGTTTCCTCCGTGTTGCTGTCTTGGTCTGTAGCGTAGAATTGCTCCAAAGTTTCCTGGTTAACTTCGTCGCTTTCGGGTTCGTCAACCGTTTCGGCGGCATCATTGTCGGAGTAATCCTCAACAACCTTAGTAAAAGTATCGCCAGCATCGTTGATTACAACTGTCTCTGTAACAGTAGTTTTGGTCGTAGTTGTAGTTACAGTTTCCTCGCTGTCGTCGGCGTTGTCAGTATTTTCAAACTGCACAACCGTTGCCTCGGGGTCGCTATCCGTTTCATCCGTGTTAACTTCCACCACCACCCTATCGACATTGGCGGTTTCGTCGTTCTCCACAACAGCAATTTTGGAGATATTGGTATAGTCGTCGTCATCGGAAGTTATTGTGGTAGTGGTAGTTGTGGTGGTAATAACACTTGATGTCTCCAAATCAAACGAAATCTCCTTCACGTAATCATCAGCATACAACTCAAACTGGCTCGACAGCGACCATACCCTGAACCAAACTCTCAGAATGATAAAGAGTTGCTGAATCAAAAACATCGCCACGATGCCAAACGCCGTTCCCATACCAATTTTGTCGAAGGTCAATTTGTAAAGTATCAGCGTCAAAATCGGCACCACGAGCAACAATGCGTAGAGGAAATATGTCTTCAAAAAGTTTCTGAAAACAAACTTGGTAGCGTTCCAAATAGCCTTCAAGACGCGGCTCGTGCGCTCCATCTCCATATAGAATTTTGCATAGTCGCTTATCATCAGGCGCAACACAATGGAGCATCCAAATATAAACGCCGCCACGCCATACGCCCAAAATAGCGGCTTTTCTGTTACCACATTACTAAATAGCGACAGCACAAACGACGCTATTATAAACAGCACCGCAGCCGTTACCACCATCAACGCAATCATTATCACGTCGCAGAGCAAGAAGCGGAAGAAGTTGACACCCGCACCGGCAAAGAACGTCGATACAGAATAATCTTCCTTGTTGAAGGTGCGCACGATGCCGCCCACAAAGAATATCATCAACAGCCAGAAAATCAGCACCATGTACTTTCCTTGGCTCAGCAACGACTCCAAATTCCAGGAATGTAAATGCGTTAATTCCCTGAAGGTGGTGAAGTCCAACGTCTTGGATACCAGGCTCGACCCTACCGCCGTCTTAAACGAGAAGAAGAACGGCAATGCAAGCGACAATCCAAGCAACAGCGTGATGCCAAATATCAGAAATATCATCTTGGGACGGCGCAACGAGTTTTTGAAGCCCCGTGAGTATGCTTTTATAATATTCATCTGCGTATTTAGTTTAAGTTGTTAGTCAATGTGTTAGGCGAAAAACGCGACGTTTTGGAAAATGTTTTCGAGCCAGAACAGGAACTTGACAGCATATTTCCAAACTGGGTTTTGCGTAGATTCGTTGGTGACGGAATTGTTCACTTGGTCGATGTCGCTATACTGCCACAAAACGGATTCCGCCGGGGCTGCGCCGGAGGGCGATGA
>CAMJWL010000125.1 GCA_946409405.1 uncultured Bacteroidales bacterium | reverse complement strand
AATCAAGAAGATGAAGGAAGGCGTCAAGATGGAACTCGACAACATCAACTTCGAGACCAACAGTTCCACCCTCAACTCCTCAAGTTACGAGGAACTCGACATGCTTGTTGACAACCTCAAGATGAACTCCGACATCAGCATAGAACTCTCGGCGCACACCGACGACAAGGGCAGCGACGCTTACAACTTCAAACTCTCCGACCAACGCGCCGCAGCCGTGGCTGAATACCTCATTACCAAGGGCATAGCCAAGCGCAGGATTATCTCCAAAGGATACGGCAAGACTCAGCCGCTCGTTCCCAACACCAGCGACGAAAACCGCGCTAAGAACCGCCGCGTAGAACTCAAAGTAATCAGCACCGACAACCAATAAAACCCTACGAAACATGAAAAAGACCATATTACTGCTCATTGCAGCCATGATATGCGTTGCCAACTCGTATGGTCAGCGCAGGCTCAAATACAAGGACATCTACGACAAGCTTGGCCACGAACCCGCCGAGCACACGCTCTTGAAACTCAACGAGTTTCAGAGCATGACGCCGGAATTTCCCAACACTTACGTGCAGACAGCCCTCATACAGTGGGCGTGGCTGCAAGACGAGGATCCGTTTCTCAACTACCCATACGTGCGCCAACTCATCTACAACACCAAACTCTACCTTGGTCTTGCCATCAGCAAGATACAGTCAGATGAGCGCGAGGTCAAGAAAAACTCCACTTACTATGCCAACCTCGGTGTAGGCAATTCGAAGGAAGTGTCGCAGGAGGCTGTTCTCCAGGTGCTCAACGACAACATGGACAAGGTGAAGGAGTACGACGAGCATGTTACCAAGATAATCGAAAACTTCAACATCGCCGTAGATAAGTACAACGCTTGCACGGAGACTTTCAAGTCTATCGTAGGTCGTCAGAGCAACTACAAGAACCTCCTCGTTACCAATTCTGCCGAACTCCGCGCCGAACTCAAAAAACTCGCCCGCGACTTCGACAGCGTGATGTTGTGTTTTGGCATTTTCAAGAACGAACTTGCCAACTACCCAATCAAAAACTACAACCAGCAACTCGACATCAAGCCCATAGACTTCTACCGTCTCGAAGGCTTGACTTCCTCAAACTTCATTCAGCCCAAAATTCCAATCTGGGACTATCAGGGCTGGGTTAAGGAGGCCACAAAACTCCTCGACGGCAATATAAAGGACATCAAAGACAATTCCACAAGCGACATCAAGGCGATGCGCGCCCGCGTTGCCGCCCTCCAGGCTCAGAACGCCGAGACCGACAGCATACAGACCATCGTAGCCGCCAACAAACTCCTCAACCTCACCGAAAAATACGACTACGAGTCGCTCCTTTCGGCAACGATGAGGTACGAGGCGGCTAAGGCAAACTTGCAGGTGGCGTCGCTCCGTTCTACCAACAACATCCAGAACCCCGAATCTTTCAACAGCGACTACAACCAGAAGGCGGCTTATTATTACGACCTCTACCTGATGGGCAGCAACTGCCGCAGCACCCTCCGCGAGCAGACCAGCCGCATCAACGCCAAGACCCTCGCTCTCCACGAGCAGAGCATCAGCAACCTCTACGGCAGCAAAGAAAAATTTGCGTCGTCGTACCGCACCGACGAGGAAAAGGCTCTCGCCGCCATCGAGGCAAGCAACCTCGAACACTTCAAGGCGTTTACCGTGGAGCAGTTTGCGCCCGAAAACGCCACCTACGCCCACGACGGCAAGCAGATTAACGCCGCTCCGTCCTCAGCGTCGGTTGCCGAGGCTCCGGCGGGCGAATACACCACCACATACACCTGCAAGAGCAATGTAGGTGTGCGTTACGTGGCTGGCTACCGCAAGATTTCGGGCGAAGCATCGGTTGGTTTCATAGCCAAAGTGGACGTGGAGGGACACCTCCTGTGGGCAAAGGACGTTGCGGGCAGCAGTGCGGTAGTGCAGATACTTCCCGTCAAGACTGGCGGATTCCTCGTGTTGACTGTTAGCACCGCCGGTGGCGTGGTCAAGGGTTCTGTTATTAAGATGGACAACGAAGGCCGTCAGCAGGGCAAGGTGGATCTCTCCTCCACATTGTACCCCGTATCATTCACCTACGACGAAATCAGCGAGACCGTGGCAGTAGTCTGCAAGGGCAAACACGGCAACTACGACACCGAATCCAATGACGACGTGGTGCTCGAAACCGTCAACATGGCACAGAAGCAGTCGTCGTTCTCTCCCTACTTCAAACTCAAAGGCAAGGTGGCTGACGTGGTAAAAGGTTCCACCGGCTACGTGATTGTATGCAACTACACCGACCTCAACGTAGGCGGCAAGTCGTACACCTCCAAGTCTGATGTGGCGTCTGTAACCACCGTAGGCGACAAACTCGAAGCCAACGTATGCGGTTCCAAAGACGAAGTGAGGGCTATCAAGGCGTTCAAAATCAACGCCGAGACCATCAACATCACCGGCGCATACGACAATCTTGCGTCTGCCATCTCCTCGGCAGAAAAGCCCGCATACATTCTCCTCTCCGCCGACGGCAAGTTTTATTACAAAAACTAACGTGTAGAAGCACGTGCTGCATATATAAAGATGTGCGCATCAATACGCAACACTCTCAATTAACGCCCGTAGAACATACTCTACGGGCGTTTTTCCCTTTAAATTGCAAAAAAAATCACATTTGGAGCATTATTTGTAATAAAAGTTGTAATTTTACCGACTGAAACGAACAACATACTCAAGACATGAGACGTATAGCGATATTACTGACAATCATCATATTAACGCTCCCGATGTGGGTCCAGGCGCAGATCAAGCGGATAGGCGAGCCGTATTCTATCACGTATAGTGGCGACGATTACGAGGCTGGCAACGAGAACTGGGGCGTTGTCAAGGACAAGCGTGGTATTATGTATTTTGCCAATACCAGTGGTGTCCTTACGTTTGATGGCATCAATTGGACACTTATCAAGACAGGTTTACCAGTCAAGTCGCTTGCTATCGACACATCCGACAATACAGTTTATGTAGGTTTGAAAGGAGATATAGGTCGTCTTGTAAACGACGAAGTTGGCGCATACAAATATGAAAGTCTTGCCGACAAGATACCAGAAGACTGCAACAAATTTTCCGACATTTGGCACATCGAGGTAATCCCCAAAGGAGACATTGTATTTACGGCTACATCGGCATTGTTCTTATACCACAAAAGAGCCAACGACTCTATCAATGTAATAACTACCAAGACGGGTTTCGGCGGCTTTTTTCATGCAGACGGACGTTTGTTTGTGGTAGTAAGTACAGTGGGCGTTAAGGAAATCAAGGACGGCAAACTTGTTGATGCTGATTATCTTTCTGATGTCGGCAGCAATCCTGTCGTTTATATTGGTGAGAAAGGGGGACGGCTGGTTATTGTAAATCGCGACCACGGCGTTTATTATTATGACGGCGATTCTCTTTCGCATCCAGAATGTTCGTTGCCTAAAAATGTACTTAACAGTGCTTATTGTATATGTGAGTCTCACGATGGCAATTACCTTATAGGTACGTTGGCGCACGGTCTTATAGTTGCCGATGCCAATTTCAATTACATAAGGTCTTATCCCCTCAATGGCAGGGTCTATGCTATGCTTGAGGACGACAATCATTTGGTCTGGGTGGCATCCAACAAGGGAATCTTTTTGCTGGATATTTTCTCGCCTTTTTCGTGGTTCCCCAATACAGAGACGGGCATTAGCGGCACTATACGGTCGATATTGCAAGTGGGCGACGAACTTTACCTCGGTGCGGATGCTGTGTACCACATCAACCGTAACTCTCTTAACAAGCCTGTATTCCAGGAAATCAGCAACCCAAAAGGTCCAAATTCAGTATGGAAACTTGATACCATTGGCGGTCGTGTGATGGCAGGCGGATTGCTTGGATTGATGTCCATCGACACCAATTACGTACAGACCAACATTGACGGAAAGGATTCTCGCAATGTTCGCAATTTTGTAATGCCTCGCGACAATCCCTACGTTCTCATTGCATGTAGCAGTGTGGGTTTCTCTATCTACGAATATAAAAATGGCAAATGGGAATATAGAAAACCTGCCAAAGGGTTTGACGAGACGGTGCGTAACATTTATCAGGATACAGACGACACGTTTGTAACGTCTTACAAAGGTAACGGTGTATTCAGAATCAAGTTCAATGAAACTTACGACTCCGTGGTGTGGTACAAGAAATATGATGCCGACAAGGGCGGCGGTTTGCCCTCCAATGCCAACAACTATCTCTTTAACACAGGCAACGGACTTACCGTGGGTACTATAGATGGTTTTTACAAGTACGACCGAGATGCCGACAAATATGTGGAAGATGTCAATCTCAACAAGGCTTTTGGCGGCAAGAATGTATATGACTTCATGTACGACGACCGTGTTGGCAATCTCTGGGTAAAGCACGTTGTTACCAACAAGCGCAACGAAAACATCCAGTATTGGTTCCTCGAACGTTTTACAATGCTTGGAGATACATCGGCTTATAAGTCAGACAAATTTTTCCGTCCATATATGAGCCGTATCAATTCCTTTGGATACATTGGCGACGGATGCTACATCATTGGCGATAAGGACGGTTTTATCCATTACGACAGCCGTATCATCAAGGACATCGAACCGCCGTACAATGCGATAATCCGCCGTATCGAAAACATATACAGCGATTCCATCATATATGGCGGCAACGAGATTGAGGGCAAAATCGTGCTTCCGTATTCGCAGCGTAGCATCAGGGTGAAGTTTGGTGCCACCAATTACGAACATCCCGAGGCTATCAAATTTAAGTCGTTCCTCGAAAAAAACGACGACGAATGGTCTGATTTTCGTAGCGAGAATTTCAAGGAGTATCCCAATCTTAGTCCGGGCAAATATACCCTGCACGTCAAGGCTATCAACTGCTACGACGTGGAGAGCAAGGAGTCCACGATAACATTCCAGATTCTTGCTCCGTGGTATCTCACTGTCTGGGCAAAGTTGTTGTACGCTATTTTGTTTGGACTCTTGATATGGGCGTTCATCAAGGCGTACACCAAAAAACTCGTTCGCGACAATGAGAAACTCGAAAAAATCGTGGAGGAGCGCACCGCCGAAATCCGTCAGCAGAGCCAGTTGATTATGGAGAAAAACGAGGAAATCACCGCCAAAAACAAGGAAATCACCGACTCCATCAAATACGCTCAGCGAATACAGACGGCTATGCTGCCTATGGAGGAAAAAATCCAGACCGCCATCCCCGACCATTTCATATTGTTCCGTCCTAAGGACATAGTAAGTGGCGATTATTATTGGTATGCCGAGACCGAACAGAGCGTAATCATCACCGCCGCCGACTGTACGGGACACGGTGTGCCGGGCGCGTTTATGAGCATGATTGGCTCACAGATATTGACGGAGATTGTAGCCGAGGGCATCACATCGCCCGACGATATACTCACCAACCAGAACCGCCGCATCCGCAAGGCTCTCAAGCAGGACACCACCGCCAACCAGGACGGCATGGACATGGCTCTCTGTCGCATCGACAAGAAGACCCACCTCGTGGAATATGCGGGCGCAAAAAATCAACTCGTGGTAATCCAGAATGGCGAACTCACCGAATACAAGGCAGACAAGCAGAGCATCGGCGGACAGCAATTGTACGGCGACGACTTCCAGTACAAGAAGGTTGCCATACAGCCCGACGGCAACACGTGGTTCTATATGTTTTCGGATGGTTACAAGGATCAGTTTGGCGGTGTCAACAATTCCAAGTTCCTCATCAAGAACCTCCGCGCCCTGCTCATGCAAATACACAACGAACCGCCCGCCAAGCAGCGCGAAATCCTCAACGACACCATCGAGCAATGGATTAAGGACGGCAACACCGAACAGACCGACGACATCATTCTGATTGGTTTTAAGTGCTAATTATTACAAAGCCTTGCGGCAATCTATAATACAAAAAAAAGCGAATTATAATGAAACATTATAATTTCGCTTTTTTGTATTCAGAGTGGGGGAGAATCCTGTTATTTTACCTTCTCCTCAATCCACTTGCGTGCATTGACGAATGCCTCCAACCACGGAGTTACCTCGTCTGACGAAATTCTATCGGCGGGGTAGTCTGCCCATTGCCATGTGAAGATGGCGCGTTCGGGGTGGGGCATCATCGAGAGGTGGCGACCATCCTCAGAAACAATCGCTGCGGCGTTGTAGGACGAACCGTTGGGGTTGCCAGGGTACTCGCCGTAAGCATATTTCATCGGGATGCGGTAGGTGTTTTCGGGGTCGGGAAGATTGAACTTGCCCTCGCCGTGAGCCACCCAGACGCCAATCTTGCTGCCTGTCAACGTGTGGAGCATCACAGAATTGTTGGGGCAAATCTCAACGCTCACAAACGACGACTCAAACTTGTGCGAATCGTTGTGCAGCAATTTCGGATGGTTGGCGCGGCCCGGGTAGATGAGTTCCAATTCGTTCATCAACTGACAACCGTTGCAAACGCCGAGCGACAGAGTGTCGGGACGCTTGTAGAAGTTTTCGAGGGCTTGGCGAGTCTTCTCGTTGTACTTGAACGCGCCCGCCCAACCCTTAGCCGAGCCGAGCACGTCGCTGTTGGAGAATCCACCGCAATAAACTATGAAATTGACATCCTCCAAAGTCTCCCTGCCCGAAGCGAGGTCGGTCATGTGTACGTCCTTCACGTCAAAGCCTGCAAGATACATCGTGTAAGCCATTTCGCGGTCGCCGTTGATGCCTTTTTCGCGGATGATGGCAGCCTTGATGCCGGTCTTGGTGCGACGCTTGGGGTCGATGCCGTATTGAGAGAGTTTGCCGGTGAAATCTGTGGGAAACTTAAATTCCAACGGTTGCTTCTTGTAATTCTTGTAACGAGCATCGGCGCAGGGCTGTGCGGTCTGCAATCTGTCGAGCAAGTACGACGTGTGCATCCACTGGTCGCGGCAGAGGTCGATGTCGATTTTGGTCATATTGAAATCGTGGCGCACTACCAACGCACGCTCCGGCACGGGTTTGCCGATGATGGTGTAGTCGGCGTTGGCGGTTTTGAGTATTTGCTCCACGCTGCGGAGGTCGGATACTTGGATTACAACGCCCGCATTTTCGCTAAACAGTGCGCGGCACATATCGTCGTCCTTCACGCGGAAGTCAACGCCGCCCTTCACGTTGGCGAAGCACATCTCCAACAGCGTAACGATGATGCCGCCCGCCGAAACGTCGTGTCCTGCCAATACAAGACCCTGATTGATAAGGGTCTGCACGGCGTTGAAGGTTTCGCGGAACGCCTTGGGACTTGCCACATCGGGACAGTCGTAGCCCAATCCGCCCAATACTTGCGCAAAACTTGATCCGCCCAGCGACGGCGACGAGTTGGAGAAGTCTATATATATAAGTGTGGATTCGGGAACGTCCTTGATGTTGGGTGTTACGATTTTCTTGATGTCGTTGACCTCGCCGGATGCCGTGATGATTACCGTGCCTGGCGACATCACCTGCTTGCCGTCGGGATATTTTTGGGTCATCGAGAGCGAATCCTTGCCGGTGGGGATGTTGATGCCGAGTGCAATTGCAAATTTGCTTGCAGCCTCCACAGCCGAATACAGACGAGCATCCTCGCCCTTGTTTTTGCAGGGCCACATCCAGTTGGCACTCAGGGAGATGGAGTCGATGCCATTCTCCAACGGTGCGAAAACAATGTTGGTCAATGCCTCCGCAATTGCCATCCTCGAACCTGCCGCAGCATCTATCAACGCAATTGCTGGAGCGTGTCCGAGAGCCGTTGCCATGCCGCGTGTGCCGGTGTAGTCGATTGACACCGCGCCAAGGTCAGCAAGCGGCAACTGCAATGCGCCCACATTCTGCTGACGGGCAATCTTGCCTGTTACCGAGCGGTCCACCTTGTTGGTCAACCAATCTTTACAAGCGACGCCTTCAAGTTTCAGTACCTCAGAGAGATACTCCACAAATTTGCGCGGATTGTAACGGAGCGGCGAATATTGCCTCTTGACTGTTTCGTCGCGCATGATTGTCTTGGGCGGCTTGCCGAAGAAATCTTCGAGTTTGAGGTTGATGGGAGTGGTTTTGTCGGGGTTTACGAACTTAAAGACCATATCGTTGGTGGTGTGGCCTACGACGTACATCGGGGCGCGTTCGCGGTCGGCGATACGTTGGAGGAGTTCCACTTTTGCGGGGTCGATTACGAGACCCATGCGCTCCTGCGATTCGTTGCCGATGATTTCCTTGCTCGAAAGTGTGGGGTCGCCGACGGGGAGTTTTGCGATTTCAATTTCGCCGCCGGTGTCTTCAACGAGTTCGGAGAGGCAGTTCAAGTGTCCGCCTGCGCCGTGGTCGTGTACGGAAACAATCGGATTTTCGTCCATTTCCGAAATTGCGCGGATGGCGTTATAGACACGCTTCTGCATTTCGGGGTTGGAACGCTGCACGGCGTTGAGTTCGATGTCGTTTTTGTATTGACCTGTGGCAACGCTACTTACTGCGCCGCCGCCCATGCCGATTCGGTAATTGTCGCCGCCGAGCACCACGATAGGCAAGTCGGGGGTAGGAGTGCCTTTGATGCTATCTTGACGACGCGCATAGCCAACGCCGCCTGCCTGCATTATCACCTTGTCAAAACCATAAACCCTGCCATCCTCCTCGTGCTCGAATGTGAGCAACGAACCATTAATCAACGGCTGTCCAAACTTGTTGCCGAAGTCGCTCGCGCCGTTGGAAGCCTTGATGAGAATTTCCACAGGGGTCTGATAGAGCCAATTGCGCTCCTTTACCTTGCCTTCCCAACGGCGGCTGTCGTCCTCAAAACGCGGGTACGATGTCATATAAACTGCCGTACCAGCAATCGGGAAACTGCCCTTGCCGCCCGCCATACGGTCGCGAATTTCGCCGCCTGAACCTGTTGCAGCACCATTGAAAGGCTCCACGGTGGTCGGGAAATTGTGGGTTTCTGCCTTCATCGAAAGCACTGTCTCCACGTCCTTGATTTCAAATTCGGAGGGCTGGTCGGGCTTTTCGGGCGCAAACTGCTCCGCAATGTGTCCGTCAAGAAACGCCACATTGTCTTTGTAAGCGGATACGATACCGCGTGGATTGGCTTTGGAAGTGTTTTTTATGAGTTGGAAAAGCGATTCGGGCTTTTCTTTACCGTCAATTATAAAAGTGCCGCCGAAAATCTTGTGTCGGCAGTGTTCGGAGTTAACTTGCGAAAAACCAAACACTTCGGAATCTGTAAGCGGTCTGCCGAGTTGTTTGGCGAGTCCTTCGAGGTATTGGATTTCGGGTTCGCTGAGAGCGAGACCTTCCTTCTGGTTGTAGGCACGCATATCGTCGATATGCACAACGGGGTCGGGCTTTTTGTCGATGGTGAAGACATTTTCGTCAATGTCTTGATACACACGTTGTAGCATCTTGTCGAAAACAGGTTCGCAGCCCTCTGCCACGGGTTCAAAACGCTCTATGCGCTCCACGCCTTGGATGCCCATATTTTGGGTGATTTCCACGGCGTTGGTGCTCCACGGAGTAATCATTTCCTTGCGCGGGCCTACAAAAATGCCTGCAATCTTGTTGTCGCTCAGGTGTTGGGCATTGCCAAACAACCAAACCAACTTTTCGTCGTCCTCCTGCGACAACGCCTGCTTAAACTTGACAGCGTATATCGCGGAAGTCGTTGACTTGTAGAATATTAACATAATTATTATGGGATGTTTTATTTTAATTCAAAATTCAAAATTCAAAATTCAAAATTCAAAATTCATAATGCATAATTGCCATCCGGCGGATGCCAAATAATTTCTCATTCCTCATTTCTCATTTCTCATTCCTCTTTCCTCTTTCCTCATTCCTACTATCACGCCACATCCTTCACTTCCGATCTTATCCTGTAAGATGCTATCGCGATGGCGAGAGATTGCGCCACGTGTTCGATAAAATCCACCTGATAATCCTCGATGATTTCCATCGATGCAATTTCAAGCACGCCGAGCACATTCTCATCCATAATGAGAGGTTCGAGCAGCAGGCACTTGGGATTTGATTCGCCAAGACCGGAGTGTACTTCGATGTACTTGTCTGGGAGTTTGGTGAGGAAGATTTTTTCTTTTTCGAGATAGCACGTGCCAACAAGACCGTCGCCGGGATATACCTTGTGTTCCACAAATTTGGTCTTTTGGTATGCCACGGTGGCGGCTTGTACGAGGTGTATGTCGTCCTTGTTGTCGTCGTTGAGTACAAAGATGCCGCCCATCGT
>CAMJWL010000124.1 GCA_946409405.1 uncultured Bacteroidales bacterium | reverse complement strand
ATGCTTTTTTCTGTTTTACACATCGACAATTTTCCCAATTATTTTTTATACCTTTGTCCCGATTTCAAAGACATAGAAGGTGTCTTGAAGTCAGGATTTTAATCGAACCATAGTGGAATTGAAACACAACAAAGCAAGGCAAGAGGGAGAATATGGTATGAATTTTAATCGAACCATAGTGGAATTGAAACATCAAAGCCGACGGAGGCACGATAACCTACGCGCATTTTAATCGAACCATAGTGGAATTGAAACCTTGTAGATAATAGATTGCTGACTTTTCTCCGAATTTTAATCGAACCATAGTGGAATTGAAACCCTAATATTATTCCAATTTCGATATTAGTATCGTAATTTTAATCGAACCATAGTGGAATTGAAACTCCAATAATCGGAATTCGTCCCAAGCACTGCGTCTATTTTAATCGAACCATAGTGGAATTGAAACAGTGGTAATATCAGTAATTTTAACTTCCATAATCATTTTAATCGAACCATAGTGGAATTGAAACTCGGCAAAATACTCCTTGGCAATTTCTTTTGCTGTATTTTAATCGAACCATAGTGGAATTGAAACGCAGAACTTGATGCTAATGGGATAGCAAGAAATGATTTTAATCGAACCATAGTGGAATTGAAACACCTTAAATTTGAAACATTATGAGCGTAAAAGTTAAATTTTAATCGAACCATAGTGGAATTGAAACTCGTGTATCGGGTGTATAGGATTGTGTGGGTGATTATTTTAATCGAACCATAGTGGAATTGAAACGAGTGTAAGCCAAAAGGCGACATTCGGGACATGGCTGAATTTTAATCGAACCATAGTGGAATTGAAACAACTACAACGATTGTATGATAGCCGGGCAGGACGTTATTTTAATCGAACCATAGTGGAATTGAAACCTGCTTGTTGCCTTTTGCCCGTGATGGAGGTGATTTATTTTAATCGAACCATAGTGGAATTGAAACAATATTTATGTTAGGTAACACCGTAAACAAATATTGATTTTAATCGAACCATAGTGGAATTGAAACTAATTAACGTGCCGTTTGCGTCAAACGGCGCATTTAATTTTAATCGAACCATAGTGGAATTGAAACTACTTTGCGCCCGATTACGTAACCAACCAACAAGGATTTTAATCGAACCATAGTGGAATTGAAACGACGTACACGGAACTATTGGCGGCAAAGGACGCGCAATTTTAATCGAACCATAGTGGAATTGAAACAACACAAAGACCATCTACTTCGCAAAATTGCGGACGATTTTAATCGAACCATAGTGGAATTGAAACCTAAAAATTTTTGAAGTATATTGTTCGCTATTGTAACCATTTTAATCGAACCATAGTGGAATTGAAACAGACCTTGCGGCAAGAGTGCCGTATGGCTTGAAAATTTTAATCGAACCATAGTGGAATTGAAACCAAGAAGATTCAAACGGCAAAAGCACAGTGTGGTATTTTAATCGAACCATAGTGGAATTGAAACGCGCAATTGTACTTTATTGTGACAAATATACCGCTTCGTCAACCTTTTTTTCGTTGCGGCATACGATGAACGACGGCGCAATGTCTTCCGCAACGCTGTGCGCCGTGCCAAACATGTCGAGCAGTGGTTCGATGCCAACCTCCATCGCCACCGCCATCCAAGGAATGTCGAAGGCGGCAAAAATGGCGGGCATGGCGATAAGGCCAATTCCTGTGGGCGCGACGAGCAGTTGCACAAAGAAAAACTGAACGCAAAACATGAAGTCGATGTCAACGCCATACGTATGGGCGAGCATCATCGACACGATGGCTACATAAAAAGCCGTTCCGCCCATGTTGAGTTGCATGCCGACGGGTATCAAAAAATTTCCGATATTGTTGACGGACTGCCGGATGCCTCGCCGGGTGTTACTTGGTTGATGCCCGTAAATTCGCCAAGAATATGCCCCAAAAACATTACCGCAATTATAAATAACGCCGTTTTTGCCAAGGAGAACGACAAAAGTTGTTTTCCTACCCGTCGCAGCATGTTTGTGTCGTTGATGCCGCTGAATCCGCTTAGGACAATTGCGAAAATCATGGGCGTTGTAAACATGATTAACACATTCAAAAATAGCGATATTCATCAATTCTGTTGGGACTGTGTTACTCGATGTGTGCGAGTTCGGTGTTAAGTTGCTTCATAATAATACTAAAAAACTGGACGGTGTATATCTTGTGTCCTGACATTGATTCTGTGGCTGGCACTTGTCCCTTCAAGGCAAACACGCCCTCCTGCGCCGTTTCGTCATCGGTAATTGTAAGCCCTGACGACCGCAGAAAATCAACAAATTTGTCGAAGTTTGCAACGGGTACGGCGTCGTCGTATTCGTTGTGTACCATGGTGATTTTTTCGTCGCTGCGTGGAGTCCAGCCGGTGCAAAGATTCTCTTTGTCCATCGCTGCAAGGAACGCGAGCGACTGTTCGCTTTCGAGGTCAAGCGTGGCGGGCGAGAGAAAATCGGCGAATTGGTACGAGTTCATCTTCTTGTCAAGTTTGTCAAAGTCGTAGCGTTCGGCATTAAGGCAGTCGTTGAAGTCGCTCAGAAGCGGTTCGAGAAATATGTCCTTGTAATCGATTCCGAGTTTGAAAACATCGTTGAATGTCTGCAGGGAACTTACCACGGTAACGGGCAGTGAACTTTCGCCCGCTTTGATGAGTTGACGGTATGTCTCGCCGATGTCGTAAGGTCCGCCGCCCGCAAACGTCCGTGTGAAACGAATGTCGGGATATTCCTCTGTTACGATTTTCAGCACTCCGATGGAGGTCTGTGCGCCTTGCGAATATCCAATGTTAAACAGTGCGCCGTCCCATGTGTAGCCAATTTCGGCGAGCAGTTTTTGGGCTGCAATTAGCGCATCGACGCTTGCCCTTGCGTTGGTGCTTGCCACGCAGTAAGCCTGAGCCTTGTCGCCTGTAACGCCGAAGCCATAGTAGTCGGCGGAAACAGTGATGAGTCCTGTGCCAACTATAAGATTTTGCACCGAAAGTTCGCCCCGCGACGGACACTCGTCTTCGCCAAATACCGTGTAATGGTTGTAGAGTATCATGCCTTTGGCGTGTTTGTCAGCGATTTCGTTGCCTATGGTTATCGCGCCGGAGAGCATCACAGGCTGTCCGTATGGGTCTTTGGACGGATACAGGAAATTGTAGGCGGTCATTTTGGTTGCCGCGTAGATAATGGTGTCGGTAATCCTTGCCTCTGTTGTGATAGCCGGAGTGTCAGGTTCGGTGATTGCTGTTGTATCAGAATCGGGGATTGTAGTAGTGTCAGCATCGGGGATTGGCTCCGGGGGGGGAGTGGGGTTATCATCGGGGGTGCTGGGTGTTGGCTCTTCATTAGGTGCTGGGTCGTCCTTCGTTACGGGGTCGTCGTCCTTGTCGCATGACGAAAGCGGCGTTGCTACGGTTGCAAACATCAGAAGGCTAAGCAGCCATGTAAAAAATTTGTTTGTAGTCATGATTGTTGTAGTATGTTTGGTTGAACCTTATTATTTGTTAAAGACGGAAAAAACGAAAAAGTGTTTTCTAAATATCGTTAAAAAAATGTAAAATGGAATAAAAAAATCCCGAAAGCCACTTTTTATCGTAGCCCTCGGAATTAATTATGAATTATGCATTAGGTTAATTATGCATTGATTACACGGTATGCAGAATGAACTCTTCCAACTCGATTCCAGCCAAGTCGAACGGCGGAATTTGCGGGAGGGTGTAGCAGCCGGGCTGTTGTTTAACGACGGCACGGGCGCAGGATGCCAACACTTGACCAGTGAGGGCGGGGTTGTTGATTTGCATAGTGAATTGGAAACGTTGGTTCTGAGTCTCGCCGCTCACGCCCTTGCGTTCGAGGAGGACGCCGTGTCCCATATCGCGGAGGTCGTTGACGTTGGCTACTTGGTGTACGTGCGTGTCGTCGTGGCAGAAGTACGAATCTGACTTAATGGCAGCCTCCACGGTCTTGAAGTCTGCGCCGTCTTCGAGTTGTACGTAAACATCGCGCCTGTGAACGCCAGTGCCGAGGGGAATGGTCATCGAGAGAGCGTCTTTGACACCTTTTTTGCTGCGGGCAACCACCGAGTGTCCCATACTCATACCGGGGCCAAAGTTGGTGTAACTGATGCCCTTGGGAGCCATTGCGAGCAGGAGAGTGCGGATTACGGAGTCTGTACCAGGATCCCAACCTGCCGAAATGATGGCTTTTGCACCGGATTTTTTGCCGGCGGCGTCGAGGCTCTTGTAGAGGTCGAGGATGTCGTTGCCGTGGATGTCGAAACTGTCAACGGTGCAGATGCCCTTCTCTATCAGGCTCTTGGCTGCGTTGGGGATTTCGCGGGAGGGGAGGGCGAGGATTGCAACGTCCACTTTGCCGAGGTCGGCGATGTCTGCTACAACTTTTACGCCTTCCAATTCGGGCGACTTCTTGCCGAGCGATTCAGCACGGCGTATAACTCCCACAAGTTCAAGGTCTTGCGCGGCTTTTACCGCTTGGAGCGAATACTTTCCAATGTTGCCATATCCAACGATGGCTACTTTTACTTTTGTCATTTCTTATATAGCAATTTAATACGTTAATTACCCATTTTGGACGCGGTAAAATTAGTTTTTTTTCGATGGATTAGCAAAAAAATGTAGATTTTATACGTGTTTTTCGTATATGGTCTGCCATCGTGTCAGTCGTTTCTGTCAAATATGCCGCGTATGTCAGTCTTTGTCAGTAATTATCTGCCAAAAATCTGCCAAAAATCCTTTGGCACAGATTATGAAAATAATGTCGATGTCAAGTGATTGACAGTTTTTATAGACAAACAAATTAAAAAACACATAAAAAATGGCATTGAACATTAAACCTCTTGGCGCAAGAGTAGTAATCAAAGCGCAGGAAGCCGAGACTGTTACAAAGTCTGGCATCTTCATTCCGGATTCAGCAAAAGAGAAGCCCCTCCGTGGCGAAGTGATGGCAGCCGGCAACGGCACCAAGGACGAAGCAATGGAACTCAAAGTGGGCGACGTGGTACTCTACGGCAAGTACGCCGGCACAAAAATCGAATATGACGGACAGGAGTACCTCATTATGAACCAGAGCGACGTTCTCGCTATCATCTAATCTAACATCATCAAAATCGACATTTCAACAAAAAAATCATGGCAAAAGATATAAAATACAATATCGAAGCAAGGGATTTGCTCAAAAAAGGCGTTGACGAACTTGCAAACGCAGTAAAGACCACTCTCGGACCTAAGGGCCGCAACGTGGTGATTGAGAAAAAGTACGGTGCACCGCAGATTACAAAAGACGGCGTTACTGTTGCAAAGGAAATCGAACTCGACGACCCATTTATGAATATGGGCGCACAGTTGGTGAAGGAAGTTGCCTCCAAGACCAACGACATCGCAGGCGACGGCACAACTACCGCCACTGTTTTGGCTCAGGCAATTGTAAGCGTTGGTATGAAAAACGTTGCTGCCGGTGCCAACCCCACCGACCTCAAACGTGGTATCGACAAGGCTGTTGCAAAGGTTGTAGAAGCCCTCAAAGCCAATTCTGAGGAGGTTGACGACGACAATTCAAAGATTGAGGCTGTTGCCCGCATTTCTGCCAACAACGACCCCGAAATCGGCAAACTCATCGCCGACGCTATGGCAAAGGTTAAGAAGGAAGGCGTAATCACGATTGAAGAGGCCAAGGTTGCAGAGACTTCCGTAGATGTTGTGGAAGGTATGCAGTTTGACCGTGGCTACATTTCGCCCTACTTCATCACCGACGCCGAGAAGATGGAAGGTGTATTTGAGCATCCTTACATCCTCATCCACGACGAGAAGATTTCGATGATGAAAGACCTGATGCCTATCCTCGAACCCGTTGTAAGCCAAGGCCATTCGCTCGTAATCATCGCCGAGGACGTTACAGACGAGGCTCTCGCCACATTGGTAGTCAATAGGTTGAGGAATCCTTCATTCAAGGTAGCCGCTGTGAAGGCTCCGGGCTTTGGCGACCGTCGCAAGGAGATGTTGCAGGACATCGCAATCCTCACCGGTGGCACAGTAATCACCAAGGAGACCGGTCTTAAACTCGAAAATGCAACTCTCGATATGCTTGGCACTTGCGAGAAAGTAACCATCAACAAGGAAAACACCACCATCGTAAACGGCGCAGGCGACAAGAAGGCCATCGCCGACCGTGTGGCTCAGATAAAGACCCAAATCGAGGCTTCCAAGTCGTCTTACGACAAGGAGAAACTCCAAGAGCGTCTTGCCAAATTGGCAGGCGGCGTGGCAGTCATCTATGTTGGCGCGGCATCGGAAGTTGAGATGAAGGAAAAGAAAGACCGCGTAGAAGACGCTCTCCACGCAACCCGTGCGGCTGTTGAGGAAGGCATCGTTCCCGGCGGCGGCGTGGCTTACATCCGCGCAATCTCCGCCCTCGACGGTCTCAAAGGCGACAACGACGACCAGGACACCGGCATCGCAATCATCAAACGCGCATTGGAAGAGCCTCTGCGTCAGATTGTTGCCAATGCAGGCGAGGAAGGTTCGGTTGTGGTTCAGAAGGTAAAGGACGGCAAGGGTAACTTCGGTTACAACGCTTTTGCTGGCATCTACGAAGACCTCAAGGCCGCCGGCGTAATCGACCCGACCAAGGTTGCACGCGTTGCCATCGAAAACGCAGCATCCGTAGCCGGCACATTGCTCACCACCGAGTGTGTAATCGCCGACAAGAAGGAGGAAAAAGCCGCCGCTCCCGCAATGCCCAACCCCGGCATGGGCGGCATGTACTAAACCATGAAGATTAGAGATTTTGTTTCATAATTAATGAAGGCGCAAGTATCGAAAGATTGCTTGCGCCTTTGTTTTTTGTTCTCTGCTTAAAATCTGCATTTTTTTAAGATTTATTGGCATATTTTTTATACAATAATTATCGATTTTTGTGTTATATTTGCACATAACTAAAATTGACAGAGATGAAACGAATTATCAATACAATAGCACTTTGCTTGGCTTTGGCGGCAAGTGTACAGGCGCAGAACGACAAGTGGTTCGACAAGAACGGCAAAATCCTGCCGCAGTACCTCGACGAGGAGACGGGGCTTTTGGCTGACGAATTTTTGCCTGATGCTCACGAATTTACCTCGATGGAGGAGGCGTTGGCGGTGCCGGAACGAGTTATCAAACTCAACCTTTCTAATCAGGACCTGACGGAATTTCCGCCGGAGGTGTTTATGTTCCCTAATATTCAGGTGCTCGACCTCCAACAAAACCGCATCACCGAAATACCGTCAAGGATTTCGGAACTGCCTACGTTGCAGTATCTTACGTTGAACAGCAATGAGATTTCCTCAGTTGCGCCGGAGATTGGTGCGTTGAAAAATCTCCTGATGCTCGACCTCGAACAAAACAAGTTGACATCGTTGCCCGACGAGATTTCGGGTCTCGAAAATTTGCTTGACCTCGTTCTTGGCGAGAATGTCTTGGAGCGTCTGCCCAAGCAAATCAGCGGTATGTCGCGGCTTTCCAACCTCGCCGTTCCAAAAAATCATTTGAAAATGTTGCCGTCTGACATCGGCTTCCTGATGGAGTTGCAGAGCATCGACATTTCTGACAACGAAATCGCCGAGTTGCCATCGTCGGTGGGACAGTTGCAGGCGTTGATGATTTTTGACGCTCACAACAACAAGATTGCCACCCTGCCCGACGAAATTTGCAAACTCTCGCAGTTGCCTTACCTCAATCTCAGCAACAACGGCATCAAGGCACTGCCCAAGGGTTTTGGCAAGATGGGATTTTTGCAGATGCTGGATTTGTCCAAAAACAACATTCAGACCCTGCCGTCGAGCATCGGCGAAATGAAGATGATGCAGGATTTCAACGTTTCGCAAAACAAGTTGACCGCCGTGCCCAAGACTATTGTCAATTGGACTTTTGTATCCAATATTTCCATTGCGGGCAACAAGATAAGCAAACTTCCCGAATTTGGTATGATGCAGAATTTGAGGGAGTTGTATGTAGATTCCAATGAAATTTCCGTGCTGCCCAAATCTATTTCGCAGTTGGTATCGTTGGAAAAATTTTCGGCGGGCGGCAACAAAATTGAAGTTCTTCCGGCGGATTTCGGCAAGTTGGAAAACCTGATGTCGCTCAACCTCGCCAACAACAGCATTGGTGACCTTCCGAAGTCGATGCAGCGTATGCAGCAACTCCAAGAGTTGAATGTTTCGCAAAACGCCTTGACGGATTTTCCGCCGTATTTTTCGGGTGTTTCGAGCCTGACGGATCTCGACCTCAGCGGCAACAAATTCACCGAGGACAAGCGCAACAGCCTTCGCTCCACATACCCTAACGCGAAGTTGTAAAACGTGAAATGCGCCGCCTTCCGACGGCGGTTTTTTAACGAGAATTACCATCAATTTTTCGTCAATTATCGATAATTATTTTCAAAAAAAATTGATGGTAATTTATGGTATAATTGATGGTAATTGATGTTTATAAAAAAATGAAGATAAAAACTGGTTTAGGATACGACGTCCACAAGTTGGCGGAAGGGATTCCGTTTTGGCTTGGTGGCATACAGATAGAGCATTACAAGGGCGCGGTGGGACATTCCGACGCCGACTGCCTGATTCACGCCATCTGCGACGCACTACTTGGCGCGGCGGGCAAAAGGGACATTGGTTATTGGTTTCCCGACAATAGCGACGAGTTCAAGGGCATCGATTCTAAGATACTTCTTGCGCGTGTATGTGAGATTGTTCGCGAGGCGGGCTATGAGATTTCCAATGTTGACAGCACCATTTGTCTCCAAAAACCAAAAATCAAGGATTATATTCCCACAATGCAAGCCACTCTCGCCAAAGTGATGGGCATCGCCGAAGAGGACGTGTCCGTAAAGGCAACTACCGAGGAGCATCTCGGCTTCACGGGTAGGGAAGAGGGCGTGGCGGCGTACGCGACGGTGCTGATATATAGAAATTAAAAGTTGAAAAATTTTTTTTTTATTTTGCAATTCAAAGATAACGTGCTATATTTGCAAAACGTTCAATTGCAAAAAACGAATACTATGAAGACAACAATCATATCAGCACTTCCAATGGACGATTGTGTGTCCCAATCAGAAAATAATACTGACACACAGGTCGATATGTCAGCAAAAAGGACATACGAACAGGTAGTCGATTGGCTCAAAGCCGCACAAAAACGGCAACAGGAATGGCAGCAAGAAGTGAAACAAAGGTGGGCTGCAAAACAACAATCCGCTTCTGCAAGCACAACAATAGAAGGGCAAGGTTTTTATGCCGCTATAATTGTGGAAAATCGCAATCCTCTCTTAACAAACATCACTGCCGATTTTGACCAAACTGCTGTGATGCTTACTAACAAACCAAGTGAATAATTATCAACTAACCTTGACTCCCAAAATCGTTGTGTCGTCCATCTGAATCGTATTGCCACGCCATTCGATGAAACGCTTGTATAGGATTTCGTTCTGTTTGTCGAAGGGGTTGTTGGCGATTTCGACGAGAAACTCGCGGAATTTTTTCGCCATAAATTTGCGTCCCTTGTCCCCTCCAAACTGGTCTTGATAACCGTCTGAATATATGTAAATTGTGGTAGGCGTGGTGATGTCGATTTCGTGGCACGTGAATGTGTGAAATTCCTCCTTTTGGATGCCGCCGATGGATTTGAGGTCGCCGTTTATTTTTTCTGCCTTGTCGCCCTGAATGTATATGAGCGGGTTTTTTGCGCCGGCATATTGCAGGGTGTGCGCAGCCTTGTCAACTACAATGATTGCAGCGTCCATACCATCGTTGTTTTCCGTGGTTTCCTGTTGCAGGGTGGCGCGGACGAGGTTGTGGAGTTCGTTGAGGATTTCGTCGGGTTTTACGATTTTTTGGAGGTTGACAATCTGATTGAGGAAAGCGTCGCCGAGCATACTCATAAATGCGCCTGGCACACCGTGTCCCGTACAGTCAATCACAGCCATTATCAACTTGCTGCCGTCGTCTTCCGAGACGTCCTTGCGCCTGAACAGCGAGGGCGGACGTTGGCATTTGACTTCCGAAAACCAATAAAAATCGCCGCTGACCAACTCCCTTGGGTGGAAGTAGATGAAGCCGTCGGGGAAGTGCTTGTGGATAAAATCGGCGTTGGGCAGCATTGCGCCCTGAATCCTTGCGGCGTATTTGATGGACGAATTGATGGCTTCGTTGACAGCCTCGATGTCGTCGTTGCGCTGACGGAGTTCCGCCGTAACGCTTTCCAATTGGTCGCGCTGCTTGGTGATTTCGGTGTTTTTTTGGTTGATTTCGTCGTTGGTCTTGGAGAGCAGGGTGTTCATCTTCTTGGCGCGAAGGAAGTTGATGGA
>CAMJWL010000123.1 GCA_946409405.1 uncultured Bacteroidales bacterium | reverse complement strand
TGGATGCCAGGTCAGGCGTCTGGTCGGATGCCGGGGTGGGGGTGTTGTCGCTGTACTCGGCGTATGGGTCGTAGGTGCTCATCGTGTCGCTGTTGCCGCCGGTGCTGGACTGGTCGCCGTGTTTGTTGTTCTTGCAACCTGCGAGCGAAAGCATCGCTACGGCTGCCAATGCAAAGCCAAATAGTTTAAGTTTTGTCATAATGTGTTTATTTTTAGAGTTTTACATATTGTACATAGATGTTTTTTTCGGTTGTTAAAATTACTAATAATTTTGATATTTAGCAATTTTTTTTCGCTTTTTTTTAAAAAGCCACTCTTAATGCGGTTGCATTTGCGAAATTTTCTTTTGAAATGATGACGGGCGAGAGGTCTTCGAGGCTGGCAAGGCATGCGACGGAATGTGTACTGTCTTCTTCCATGAGGAAGTAGATGTTGTCGTCTTCCGAGACTTCAAAGTCCTGGCACGACTTGTCGGCGGGCAGGATTTTGAGGATTTCGCCATTCTTGATGTCGTAGATGTTGAGGTGGCGGAAGTTTTCGCGCTCGGTGCCGTAGTCCGCGCAAGTATATACGATTTTTTTGTGGTCGCGTGTGAGTTGGATTTTGCATATCGGGTTGATTGACAGGTCGTTGTCTATGCAAAGATTGTCGCAACTGATGGTTTTGGTGTGTTTTGCCTCGCCGTCTTTGATTGTGTATATGAGCACTTTCTGCATGTCGTGGCACGATAGCATCTTGCCGTCGGGGCTGAAAATGGGGTTGAACAAGGCCTTGGTGTCGGGGTTGTAGATGGGTGTGATGGAACTGTCGTACATGCCGTACAGCATTACCATACAGGAAAACTCGTCGAACTGGCAGGAGACCGCCAAGTAGTTGCCGTCCGGGCTGAAACTCCGTGCGCGGTAGTTGTAGTCGCCGAGGTCGAGAGTCGTGTCTTTTTGAGATTTGATGTCGTAGAGATGCACCAGGCTGCGCTCGCCGGTGGTGTCGGTGTAGGCGATGATGTCGCCGTCGGGCGCGAGTGTGATGTCGGTGCCGTGGATTAGTGTGGTCTGGAGTATGTCTGCCGAGTTACCAATCATCACCTTGCCGTCGGCTTCGATGGCAAAGAAGTTGGCGGTCTCGTGTGCGTGTTTTTTTGCGGCTGTGGGTTCGTAGGTAATTTGCTTGATGGTTTCGGCAGGGAGTTCGAGTGTGTCTGACTCCTTGGAGCCGTCGGCAGCCGTGTTTTCCTTGGACTGCCCGCCGCCACATGATGCTATCTCCGCCGTGGCTATCAACGATAATATATAGTGGGATATTCGCATATATTATAAGGTGTGTTTTTTTAGTAATTGTCGATGTAATAATTGTAATAGGCCTCCATTGCCGCCTCGCCGTCGATGCGTGAGAGGTTGTCGTCTGAGATTATCATTATCTTGATGGCGTCGCCCTCTTCGCTGATGAAGTCGGCGTGTTGTTTTAAGAACTCTTCGCAGAATATCTTAGCGTCGTCCTTGTTGTCGAGGTATTTGGCGGTGATTATTTGGCAGTTGCCGTCGCCCGAAGGCAGTTTGAAGTCGTCAACGTCCATCTGGCTGCGCCCTTGGTCGGCGCAATGTTTCATAAAGTGGAATTT
This sequence comes from uncultured Bacteroidales bacterium, assembly GCA_946409405.1. GTDB lineage: Bacteria > Bacteroidota > Bacteroidia > Bacteroidales > UBA3824 > UBA3824. The sequence continues at coordinate 8,828 of CAMJWL010000123.1, read as the reverse complement.
TACCTGTCCCGCTTTTTTGCCGGTGGTGTCGGCGATAACGGCGAGGAGTATGTGTCGGGAGTCGGGCGCGGCGGCAAACTGGCTTGTCTCAAATCGTCCCGAGGCGAGCGCGTCGAGTTTGTTTTGGGCGGGCTGGGCGAGTTTGGAGTTGGGGTAATGCTCCACGAGGTATTCGAGGCGTTGGCGCATCATGTCGGTGTTGCGCATGCGGCCGTAGGAACGCGCCTCCATGTAGATGAGGTTTTCCATGATGGAGAGATCCGAATAGTCGCGCTGCCCCTGGATGCAGAGATCTTTTGCCTGCTGGTAGTTGCCGGAATTGAAGGTGGCAACGATGTTGTCGTACTGGCGGAGCGCGTCTTCCTTGCGGCGGGCAACGGTCTGCAAATATTGCGGGTCGCTGAGTATTTTGGCGTAGCCCGATTCGGGGTACTGGGAGAGCAACTGCTGCTTGTTGTAGTCGGAGAGAGACTGCTCGCCCTTCTTGGCGTAGAGGTGGACGAGTTGGTAGAGGCACTGCGGCATCAGGTAGTGGTCGGGGTGCTTCTGGTTGAGGTGGAGGAGCGTCTCGATGGCTTTGTCGATGTCGTCTATTTTTTCTTCGTAAACGCCCGACGCGGCAAACCATGCGTCAGCCTCCTTACACACGCTCACATTCATCGCGGAGTCGGTGAGGGGCAGGTTGCGGAGGTAATATTCGGGCATCTTGTTGGTGAGGGTGCCGTCGCCTTCGGTAGTTTTGTCGGATTCGTCTTCGGCGTCGGGGTTGGATTCCGACTTGTTTTTGCGCCGCCAGTTGTCTTCGAGGGGACGGTTGCCCCATTTTTTGAGAAACTCGGTGCGGCCGTAGTTGAGGGCGGTTACGTTATATAAGTACCATTTGCCGCTGAAACCGGGGTTGCCGTCCTGTCCGGTGTATTCTACGCCGTAGTTGTTGTCGCGGGACTGGAAATAGGGCTGCGACTGCATTAGTTTTTCTTCTTCCTCCTTGTTGATGACGTTGAGGATTATCTGCTGTACCAATTTGTTGCGGTCGGCTTCCGACATCTTGGCAACACGTTGAAGGCTGTCTTGATGCTCGGCGGTGCGGATGTAGGTGATGAGTTCGGAGAGGTTTTTGGCTTTCTTGGACACTGCGTCGTAGTCGGAGTATGTCTTGGGCAGGTACGACATTGTGGAGTCGTAGAATGTGCCGGCGTTGATGTAGTCGTTCTTGTCGAAATAGATGCCCGCCGCCGCCATGTAGGATTTGGCTTTCTGGATGTTGTTGTTTGATGAGTATTGGGCTGAAAGTCTGTAATCTACGAGTGCTGAGTTGATGTTTTCGTTTCGGTACTCCATCTCGGCGAGGGCGTAGTAAATCTGGTCGCGGTAGGGTTGGTTTTTGGGGTCTTTTGCCAGGGCTTCGAGTCCGTGGCGGATTTTTTCTATGTTGTCGCCGGGGGTGAATACGACGGCGAGGTTGATTTTTGCGTTGAACACCATGGAGTATTCGGGGCGCATCTTGATGACTCCTTCGTAACATTTGCGTGCTTCGGGGTAGTTGCCCGCCATGCGGTTGAGGTCGCCGAGGAGGTAGGTGAGCCACGCTTTTTCTGATTTCTTTTTGGTGAGTTCAAGAGCGCGGTTGAGGTGGTCGATGGCGACGGGGTATTTTTTGCGGCTGATGGCTATCTGCGCATATACCTTGTTGATGTCGGCGTCGAGTTTCTTGGGGTGTCGGAGGTCTTTGACGAGTTTGTCGAGGAGTTCCTGCGCCTCGTCGTAGTTTTTCTGCGCCCAATAGGTCTTGGCGAGCCATAGTTGCGCCTCAAATTTGGTAGGCTCGTGGCGGAAGCGCGTAACGCCGAGTTGCAGCGACGATTCGGCGCGGTCGAGGTCGGCTGCAACGTAGTTGGCCTTGCCCATGAGGAGGTACGTGTCGTCTATCCACTTGCAAAACTCCGGCTTGTTGAAGAAGTCTTGGTCGGCGGCAGACATGCCTGTGCGGGCGTAGCGGTGCGATGGCTTGGAGGTGATGGAGTGTTTGAGGATGTTTTTGCCGCACTCCTCCACGCAGGCGTCCATGTACGACGAGGCAATCTGGGCGGCGTCTGGCGAGTCGAAACGATATACCGGCGGGAGGTCGGTGTAGTCGATCTTGAGATTGTCGTTGACCGCCTTGATGCCGGCTTCGTATGACTGCCTCGCCTCAAATACGACATTATACCGCGACGTTACGTTGTGGAACGATCGCGTCGCGGTAGTGTTTTTCGTATTGCTGCACGCACATGCCAATGCCACAATCGTAGTGCAGAGATATGCGGCTATTTTACGGCTTTGACTCATTGGGTCTTGGTGTGTTTACTATTCGGCGTCGGATACAATTAACTTGTAGCCTTTGCCGTGGATGTTGAGGATTTCGATGCTGTCGTCGCTTTTGAGGAGTTTGCGGAGTTTGGTGATGTAAACGTCCATGCTGCGGGCGTTGAAGTAGTTGTCGTCGTCCCAGACCTGCTTCAATGCGTAGTTGCGCTCGAGAACCTTGTTGACGTTCATGCACAGGAGGCGGAGGAGTTCGGATTCCTTGGTGGTGAGTTTGACTGCCTCTTCCTGCTTGTATTGGAGCGTCTGCTTGATCGACTCGAATACGTAGCCGCCGAGTTTGAATGACGTGAGCGACTCGCTGTCGGAGATGCCGGAGCGGCGCAGCACTGCCTCGATGCGGAGAAGGAGTTCTTCCATGTTGAAGGGCTTGGTGATGTAGTCGTCGGCGCCAATCTTGAATCCGGCAAGCACGTCTTCCTTCATGTTCTTGGCTGTGAGGAAGATAATCGGCACGGATGCGTTGGCGGCGCGGATTTCGGCTGCAACTTGGAAGCCGTCTTTCTTCGGCATCATGATGTCGAGGATGCAGATGTCAAACAGTTCGTGGGAGAAAGTCTCCGTGGCCTTCTCGCCGTCGGTGCAGAGCGTCGTGGCGTAGTTTTTGGCGTCGAGGTACTGTTTGAGGAGCGAGCCGAGGCTTACGTCGTCTTCGGCAAGCAATACGTTGATTTTTCTTTCCATATTTGTTTCGTTTGTTGAGTCCGTCGGGCGGAAATGAACTTTCCGCGTAATTGACAGGACTCGGGGTTGTGTTTTATTCTGTTGTTAGTTTTGTCGTTTTATTGGTTGAACGGAAGGAAGACCGTGAAGGTGGTTCCGCGTCCGAGGTCGCTTTTTATTTTGATGGAGCCGTGGTGGGCGTCCACTATTTTCTTGACGTAACTCAAGCCGATGCCGAAGCCCTTGACGTTGTGGATGTTGCCGGTATGCACCCTGAAGAATTGCTCGAAGATGCGCTTCTGGTCTTCGCGGGAGATGCCGATGCCATTGTCGGAGACCGTAAATTCCACGCCGTTCTTGACGTTGGCGGTGGTGATTTTGAGGTCGGGCTTTATCTCGGTGTATTTGAGGGCGTTGTCGAGAAGGTTGGTGACGATGTTGGTGATGTGCACCTCGTCGCCTTCTATGAGGTCGTCCTTCGCGCCGTATTTGCAGGTGATTGCGCCGTCTTTGGCTTTGAGTTTGAGGTCGAAGGTCTTCACGACTTTGCGTATGATGTCGTTGAGGCAGATTTCCTTGATGCGGAGCATGGTCTTGCCTTTGTCGAGTGCCGCCATCTGCAACACGCGCTCCACTTGGAAGCCGAGCCTCTTGGCCTCTTCTTCGATGACCGACGATATGTTGGCAAAACTTTGTTCGTTTTTGGCTATCGCGGGGTCTTTGAGCATCTGGCTCGCAAGCGATATGGAGGCTATCGGGGTTTTGAGTTCGTGGGTCATGTTGTTGACAAAATCGGTCTTCATCTCGTGGATTTTTTTCTGACGGAGGATGATGAGCAACGTGCCGAGGAATATCGCGATGATTATCAGCGAGAGTATGATGGTGGTAACGGTGTTGCGCGTGAGGGCCGACATGGAGATTTTGTTTTCGTCGGGGAAATACACCGTGAGGAATGCCCGTGGCGAGATGATGTCGTCGGGGAAGAGGGTGATTTCGTAAACGTGGTCGTCCTCGTCGGGGTCGTAGCCCGGCGCACTGAAATATGTGGTGTGGTCTTCTTTGAGCACGGCAAAGTAATACTCGGAACAGATGCCGGAGAGGCGGAACTGTTCGGAGAGGATTTGCCTGACTTCTGTGGGCGATATGCGGTCTTCGAGTTTTACCTTCTTGCTTGTAATCTTGTTGATGATGTTTTCCACGATGATGGTCTTGTCTTGGTGGACGCGCTTTTGGATTTCGTCGTGGAACTGTTCGCGGTTCATGCTTCGCGAGTCGAGCATCAGACGCGCCTCGTTGGTGTCTTTGATGGAGTAAAACAGCGAGTCTTTGCTCACGACAACGAGGGTGTTGGCGGTGTCGGCGTCGCGCAGGGCGTCGCGCACGATGTTTGGCGCGGGCTGGTTGACGTTGGGGTTTTTGATTGTGGGGATGGTGTCGAAACTGAGGGCGATGACTTCGTTGTTGAGTTGACGGTACACTTCGCGCTGGTCGAGTTCCTTGACTACACCCGCAAGCGACTGCATTACCTGCTCGCTAAACTGGTGCTGCCTCAACGAAAACGATGTCTTGAACCACGATGCCTGTATGTATATCATCCATACTATCGTGGCAGCCATCACTATGCCCAATATCCATATAAGTTTTTTGCTCATTGCGCAATTTGTGTTTGTATCAAGATGCAAAGTTAAATAAAATTGTATGGATTTCCAAAAAAATGTGTGGGTGGCGCGTAAAAAATATTAAAATCAAAATTATATGCGTAATGCGTTGAATGATAATGGATATAGTACTTTGATTGCCGTGTTGAAAATTCAAAAAAACTAAAAAAAATTTTTTTATTTACTTGAAACTTCATATATTTGGGGTGGAAAACTGAACTAAAAAAGTGTACCGATATGGCCATGGATCCTAACGAGACAGAAAAAAAATATCAGAACCGCAACGCCATAATCAAGGTGGCAAGGAGCGTTTTCAACAAATACGGGTACGACAAGACCCGCATGGATCATATTGCCAAGGCGACAGGCAAGGGCAAAAGTTCCATCTATTACTACTTCAAGAGCAAGGAGCAGATATTTCAGTCTGTGGTGCTCACTGAGGCGGTAGCATTTCGGCATACCATAATCGACGCACTCGCCAAGACAGCCGACGCGGTGGACAAAATCAAGGTCTATGTGCTTACGCGCATGAACATCATCAAGATATACACCAATTTTCAATCGGCGTTGAAGAACACCAAACTCCGGCACTTGGATTTTGTGCGCAGGCTCAACAGCCTGTACGACAAGGAAGAAATAAGGTTGTTTAAAGATATACTTGAAGAGGGCGTCAAGAAGCGTCTCTTCAATGTAAAAGACCTCGACCTCGCGGCAATGGCTCTGATAATGGCGGTGAAGGGCATCGAAGACTATGTGTTCAGGACCAACGACGCGGTGGAGTTTACCTCGCGAATCGACCAACTCATCGACCTCATCCTCCACGGCATAATTATTTAACGCATCGGCATGAATAAGAAAAACACCATACTTTGGGTTGACGACGAGATAGACCTCCTGAAAGTGCAGATACTTTTTCTGAGGGGCAAAGGGTATGACGTAACGACCGCCTCCAACGGTCTCGACGCCATCGACGAGGTGCGTTCCAATACTTTTGACATCATCTTCCTTGACGAAAATATGCCCGGACTCAGCGGCCTCGACACTCTCCGCGCCATCCGCGAAATCAATCAGGACGTGCCGGTGGTGATGATTACCAAAAACGAAGGCGAGGAGATTATGGACGAGGCTCTCGGCAGCAAGGTTTCTGATTACCTCATCAAGCCCGTCAACCCCTTCCAAATCCTATCGTCAATCAAGAAAAACATCGACAACAAGCGTCTCGTCGGTATCAAGACCGCCGAGGAGTATCAGAGTGAATTTCAGACACTTGGCACCGAGATTGCACAGGTGCAGGACATCGACGGATGGGTTACTCTCTATAAAAAATTGGTGGATTGGGACTTGAAGTTGCAGGATTTGAACGAGGACAAAACCACGCTCTACGAAATCTTCAATTATCAGAAAAACGAGGCGGGTGTGGCGTTCTGCAAGTATTTTGAGAAGAATTACGAAAAGTGGGTAAACGGCACCCGCGAACATCGACCAATGATGCAAATGGACGTCTTTAAGGAGCGGATATTGCCGATGTTAGATGCCGGACAAAAAGTTTTTTGGATTGTGATTGATAATCTACGTTTCGACCAATGGAAGGCACTGCAGCCTACAATCGCGGAATATCTCGCCGTCGAAAAAGAAGAAATACTCTGTTCAATACTTCCGACGGCTACGCAGTATGCGAGGAACGCGATGTTTTCGGGGTTGACGCCGCTGATGATTTCGCAACTTTACCCCGAACTTTGGACAGACGAGGACGAGTTGCACTCCAAAAACAATCACGAGAGAGAACTGATTCAGACGATGTTGACGAGGTTTAGGTGTGATGTGAAATTTACGTACAACAAGACTTTCACCAACCGCGAAGGTCAGAAAATTACCGACAACATCCAAAACATCGCCGACACGCCGCTCAACATTGCCGTCTATAACTTTGTGGATATGATTTCGCACGCCCGCACCGACAATCCTATGATGCGCGAATTGGCTGACAATGAGATTTCTTACAGGGCGTTGACCAAGACTTGGTTTGAGCATTCGTCGCTCCTGACGCTCATTAAGACTCTGTCGCGCAAGGATTTTAAGGTGATACTGACCACCGACCACGGCAACACGCGGGTTAGCAATCCTGTGAAAGTTACGGGAGAGAAAGAGATTACTTCCAACGTGCGATACAAGATAGGCAAGGACTTGCAGTTCAATAAGAAAGACGTTTTTGAAATTCAAAATCCCAAACTCGCGCAACTGCCGCAGCAAAGCATCAGCACACGGTACATATTTGCGCACAATCGGGATTTTATGGCTTATCCCAACAATTTCAACTATTACGCCAAGTATTATAGCGATACTTTTCAGCACGGCGGCGTGTCGATGGAAGAGTTGCTGATACCATTTATTACATTGAAACCGAAATAGGACAGTGCGTGATGGCTACATTGAAACCAAAATAGGACAGTGCGTGATGGCGCGGATAAAATCCGCGAATAATAGACAATACTCATTCGTCTGTAATATAATTAATTGAAAATGAATACAATAACTATAAAAAACTTATCCGAGATAGATGCGGCGGCACAGGAGTTTCTGGGGATTTTGAAGACTCAATATCCTGATTCGCGCTGCATAATTTTCAATGCTGGAATGGGGGTGGGGAAGACCACTTTCATCAAGGCTTTGTGCAAGGCGATGGGCGCAGTGGACGAGGCAAGTTCGCCGACGTTTGCCATTGTCAACGATTACCTTTGCGAAGACGGCGGACATATTTTCCATTTTGACCTGTACCGCATCAAGGATACCGAGGAGGCTATGGCGGCTGGCGCGGAGGATTATATTTATGGTGACGACTATTGCATGATTGAATGGCCCGAGACGTTGCTGCCGATTCTGCCGGAGAATACCGTAGAAGTGGGTATTGAGGAGATGGAGGATGGAAGCAGAGTGATGGAGGTTGGTTTATTAAACTGAAATTATTGAAGAAAAATGATACATGAAACGCCCGAAATGTGTATCAACGAGATTTCGCTGATGCCCGAAGAAAAACTCAAAGAGATTGCGCCTAATGGTCGCGACCTTACTGTTGCCGTACTTAAAAATAATCCCGATATTGATACTCGCGTGCCGTTGACACCGATGGGAGTGTCGATACTTTCGGCGGCGGGGCATCATATTTTGATGGAGGCTGGCGCGGGCATTGCCGCTAATTACAGCGATGCGCAATACGCCGAGGCTGGCGCAGATATTGCTGTGAGCCGCGAAAAGTTGTTTAAGGCAGATATAATTATCAAGACGTCGCCGCTTACTGTGGAGGAGGCGGCAATGGTTAAAAAACAACAGACCATTATATCGCATCTCGGTGTGGCTCAGGTGGATAAGGCAATGGTACAGACTCTCTTGAAGCGCAAGGTGATAGCATTGGCGTTGGAATACATACAGACCGAGAAGAATTTTTACCCTGTGTCGCACCTCAGCAGCGAGATTGCGGGCAGAAACGCGATTTTTATGGCGGCGGAGCAGTTGGGCAAGCAGAGCGGCGGCAAGGGCGTGTTGCTCGGCGGCGTTACGGGAATTTCGCCGTCGTCGGTGGTGATAATTGGCACTGGCACGGCGGCGCATCATGCGGCTAATGCGGCGGTATGTTTGGGCGCGGATGTCAAGGTCTTTGACGACAATGTATATAAACTCATCAATTTTCGCCACAAACTTGGCAGGGAGATATTTACGTCGGTATTTTTGCCGCAGGTTTTGAGCAAGGCACTCGCATCGGCAGATGTTGTGATAGGTGCGAAACGGATAGATTCGCAGCCGTCGTACCCGATTGTAACGGCGGAGATGGTGTCGATGATGAAGAAGGGTTCTGTGATTGTCGATTTGAACGTGGAGACGGGTTCGTGTTTCGAGACATCGCACCCAACGACGTTGCAGCAGCCTGTGTTTGACGTTAATGGTGTGATTCATTATTGCCTTCCCAATATCACTTCCCTCGTGCCACGCACTGCAAGTATCGCTTTAAGCAATGTTATCTATCCTATTATTAATGAAATCGGTAACAATGGTGGCATCAATCCTACAATTACTTTCAATAGATTGTTGAGGACGTGCGTGTATTGCTACAACGGAATGTTGACAAATCAGTATTTGGGAAAGCGGTTG
>CAMJWL010000122.1 GCA_946409405.1 uncultured Bacteroidales bacterium | reverse complement strand
GGTACATCAAGCGCGAAATCAAAAAACTCTACCGCAGCCGCCGCAACGACGAGATCCAGATGCTCGACGCGGGCTGTGGCTATGGTCAGTACGACTTCTTTGTGTCGTCGTACTTGAAAAATTCGCAAATCCTCGGCGTGGACGTCAAGCAGGAACAGATAGACGACTGCAACCAGTTTTTCGCCAAAATTGGACGCGGCGACCGTGTAAAATTCCAATACGCCGACCTCACAGAATTTTCGCAGCCCGACACCTACGACCTCGTGCTGTCTGTTGACGTTATGGAACACATCTTGGAGGACGAACAGGTGTTCCGAAACCTCTGCCAATCGCTCCACAAAGGCGGCGTGTTGCTCATCTCCACGCCGTCGGATCAGGGCGGCTCAGACGTACACGACGAAGACGAACACTCCTTCATCGACGAGCATGTGCGCGACGGCTACAACATCGACGACATCGAGCGCAAACTTCGCGCCGCCGGTTTCTCCGCCGTGGAAGCCAAATATTCATACGGCACGCCCGGCTCCATCGCCTGGACGCTCTCGATGAAATGGCCCATCATCATGGTCAACGTTTCCAAAATCCTTCTCCTCCTGCTGATACCCTATTATATTATAGTGTATCCTTTGGCGTTCATCCTCAATTGGATAGACACCATCACAACGCACAAAACCGGCACTGGACTCATCGTCAAAGCCGTAAAATAACCCCTCAAAACCATCAAACAACGTGAACCTGCCCACCCAAATAGCCCGCCGTTACCTGTTTTCGCGGAAGATGAGCCTCGTCAACGTCATCTCGTTCATCGCGGTTTTTGGCGTTGCCGGCATGTCGGCGGCGTTGGTGGTGATATTGTCGGTGTTCAACGGCTTCGATTCGCTCATCAGTTCGATGGTCAACCAGTTTGACCCCGACCTCAAAATTGCCGCCGCCAAGGGCAAGACCTTCAAGATAGACGAAGACATCTGCCGCAAAATATCTGACATAGAAGGCGTTACGGCGATGTCGTACACGGTGGAGGAAACGGCGTTGTTTCAATACGACAATTACCAGTACATCGCCACGCTCAAGGGCGTTGACAACAATTACGCGCTGGTCTCCGACATTCCAGCCAACATCATCATTGGCGAATATATGCTGCAAGACGCTACGGGAGTGCCTTTCGCAGTGCTTGGAGCCGACATCGCCGCCAATCTTTGGGCGCAACCCAACGGCCTTACGCCCATGAAAATCTACGCACCGCGCCGCACCGCCAAAGTGTCGCCCACGCCCGCCGAAGCATTTACAAGCGGACTTCTGATGCCGTCGGGCATATTCCACATCCATCAAGATTTTGACGCGAAATACGTCATCGCGCCGCTCGAATTTGCCCAAAATCTTTTGGAATTTGACGACAACGAATTTTCGTCCATAGAAATCCACACCAACGGCAACGACGACGCCATCGCCGTCCAAATCAAGGCGTTGCTCGGCGACCAATTCACCGTCAAAAACCGTTATCAACAGCAAGACACGCTTTATAAAATAATGCAGTCGGAAAAATTGTCTATATTTGTAATGTTGACTTTCATCATCATCATAGCCTCCTTCAACATCGTAGGCGCGCTGGCGATGCTGATAATCGACAAGAAAGGCGACATCGCCACCCTCTCCCACCTCGGCGCCAACAACGGATTTCTGCGTCAGATTTTCGTCCGCACAGGTCAACTGATTACTATCACCGGCGTTATCTCCGGCATAGTGTTGGGTTTGTTGGCATGTTGGCTGCAAATGCAATTCCATCTCCTCACCTTCCCCGAAGGCTCCTACATCATCGACGCTTATCCCGTGGAAGTAAGGTGGTTTGACGTAGTGGCAACGGCAGTGGTAGTTACCGCGATAGGATTTTTGGCGGCGTTGATGCCCACAAGGAGATTGTTTGCGGAGTAATATCTTACTTTTTGCCCGTTAAACGACACGTTTTTTTTGCAAATTCCAAAAATCTCCGTATCTTTGCCCCCACAAAAAACAGTGCGGATAGATTTGATTTTGATTGCAACCGCTAAAAAAAATGCTAAAGCAATTCCCCTTACGTTATCATTTCCCCACACTTGTTTTTTAATGACAAATTATTAACAACAAACACATTAAAAAACAATGTCACATTTCTTCACATCCGAGTCGGTATCGGAGGGACACCCCGACAAAGTGGCCGACCAAATTTCTGACGCGCTCCTCGACGAATTTCTGCGCCGCGACATCGAATCCAAAGTAGCCTGCGAAACCTTTGTAACCACCGGACTTGCCGTGCTTGGCGGCGAAGTAAAGACCGAAGCATACGTAGATGTACAGCAGGTGGCGCGCGACGTCATCAACCGCATCGGCTACACCAAGGGCGAATACATGTTTGACGGCAATTCGTGCGGCGTTATCTCCGCCATCCACGGACAGAGCCAGGACATCAACCGTGGCGTAGAACGTGCCGACGCCGACAATCAGGGCGCGGGCGACCAGGGAATGATGTTTGGCTACGCTGTCCGCGAGACCGACAGCCTGATGCCTTACAGCGTAGAACTCTCGCACAAACTCCTCATCACCCTTGCCGAAATCCGTCGCGAAGGCCGCGAAATGAAGTATCTCCGCCCCGATTCCAAATCGCAGGTAACGATAGAATACGACGACAACAACCGCCCATTCCGCATCGACACCATCGTGCTTTCCACTCAGCACGACGACTTCATCAAACCCGCCGACAACACCCCGGAGGCGCAACTCCTCGCCGACAATCAGATGGTGGACATCATCACGCACGACGTAAGAAACATCCTCATCCCGCGCCTCGTAGAAAAACTCTCTGACCGCGAGAAAAAACTTTTCGACACCGACTTCAAACTCCTCGTAAACCCGACAGGTAAGTTTGTAATCGGCGGACCTCACGGCGACACAGGTCTCACTGGCCGCAAAATCATCGTTGATACCTATGGCGGCAAAGGCGCACACGGCGGCGGCGCATTCTCGGGCAAAGACCCGTCAAAAGTGGACCGCTCGGCTGCATACGCCACACGCCACATCGCCAAAAACCTCGTAGCGGCAGGCATAGCCGACGAAGTCCTCGTGCAAGTGGCATACGCCATCGGCGTGGCTCAGCCCGTTGGCATCTACGTAAACACCTACGGCACCAAGAAAATTGCCCTCAGCGACGGCGAAATAGCCCAGAAAATCGCCCAGATTTTCGACCTTCGCCCCGCAGCAATCATCCGCCGTCTCCGTCTCAAAAACCCGATTTTCCAGCCCACGGCTGCATACGGACATTTTGGCCGCACGCCCTACACCAAGAACGTAACCTTCATCGCCCCCGACGGCAGCAAGACCACCAAGCCTGTTGAGTTCTTCACATGGGAAAAACTCGACTACGTGGACGTAATCAAGAAAGAGTTTGGCATAGAATAAGAAAAAGTTTTGGATAAAAATAAGCGGACAAGCCGTCCGCGCTCCACACTCCACAACAAACAAAAACGGGCAGCCATTCATTACGAAGGCTACCCGTTTTTTTCGTATTAACTATCTTACGTAGGGTTGGAAATCCTAACAATTAGTATTCCCAAAGATCCTGCTCGAAGTTGAAAATCTGTTCCTTGATGCGGTCTGCCTCGAGGAGACATTCCTGACCTTGGGCATACATCGGAATAGTACGGTTGTCATAAACGTTTGACTCCGCATAAATGTAACTCGAGAAGTACCTCTTCTGCATGATGTCCTCGAAATTGAGACGAGCGGCATCGTTCTTGCTATTGAAGCATTCTGCATTAGACAGTATCTTGCGAGCCTCGGGATAATATACCCAGAAAGTCTGGATTGGAACGGGACGCAAATGATCTTCGTCGTCATCACGATAGCTTATCCTGATAGGGCAAATACCGATAATGCGAACCTCCATTACAGAACGTTGCTTATCGAAATACCACAACTCCTTCAAAAGGTAGGCTTTGACATCTGAACTATTGTACTTGTTGTTGACGACCTGCGTCTCTACATTGCCATTCAAGTCTTCCACTTCAAGTATCTTCTGGTTGGAACCCATTTTCTCGTGTACTTCCTTCTCGGTCATAATCGTGCCAAATTCGTCGCCACCCGACTCCTGGTAAGCGGTAAGACCCTGGGTATGGATACCTTCAAGCAAAACATCGATGAAACTCATACGTCCATCTTGCGGCTCTGTGGGGAAGTAGAGGTGGTGATTCGCCCTCTCGGAGAGCTCTATGCGTCGCCAGATAATCTTGGACCACATCACATCAGACTCCCTGACGTACTGATATGGAACCGGCTTTCTATTGATAGTGTGAATCTTCTCATACGGAAGACCGAGCAAGACCTGAGCCTTGGTCTCCACTGCGTCAACACACTGCAAAATGGCAGCCGCTGCCATCAGAAACAGAATTTTTTTCATAATGATTATATCTATTAATTAGTACTTACAAAAGTAAAGAGAGTTCTAATAAAACTTTCTGTATTATTAAAACTCTCTTTACATTGTAAATATTGTATCAAGTAACAATATTTTTTCAAGAAATATTTGCAGTGCGTTTACTTGATTTTGAAGGCAATTGTACCGAGGGAACGGATGGAACCGTCGGGGCCTTTCGCCTTGATGTCCTCGAAGTAAATCTTGCTACCAGATGGCGTCTCTTGAATAATTTGCTTTACCTGTCCACCAAATGCAGCAGAGTTGGAATTTGCTTCCTTAGCAAAGCCTCTAATCATAGACGAAACCCTAAAACTTACAATATTAAACTTCATATCGAAATCGAAGTTTTCGAGTTCTGCCTTGATACCTGCCTGAGCCATCAACTCGGCCTTAGCGATTGTACCTTCGCGCTTGCCAGCAATCTTAGCAACAGGGTCAGGAACACGCTTTACACGGAACTGCTTGGTGCCAAGGTTCTTGCTCTGACCGTCAACAGTGGCTGTAACAGTGATATTGACTGTGCCAGGAGCCTTAACCTGTGCAATGTAAGAACCAGTTGCACCTGCCTTCTGGATAGAACCGCCGCCCGACATGGAAACGTTGAGTTTCTCTGCGGGAACGCCTGATGCGGTAATGTCAATCGGGTTGGGAACGCCGATGTAGAGTACGTTCATCTTGGTCGGAGATACCGACAAAGAAGACTGACCTACTTCATACTCGCCCTTGAAAGGATAATCCTTTACCTCGCCGGTGCTCTTGTTCTTGAGTTTGATTACACCGCCAAACGACTTGGGACCTACCGAGCTGGTATTGCCGGTGAATACGCCCACGCCACTGTTGACAGGAATCTTAGAACCGCCTACGAGAATTTCGGGATTCTGGGTAGAGTCGTATGCTGCGATGAAGATCTCAGCCTTGTAGGGCTGGCCTACGAGTACGTAGCTCGACTTTGCGTTAACAACCGCCTTGATTGCGTTGAACTTCATGTCGGCCTTACCAATCTGGCTCAAGAGGTAAGAGAGAACGCTCGACTCGGTGTTGCGAACGTCGCTCTGCATCTTGGTCATAAGGGTAAGAACGCCGGCTGCAGGAAGGTGCTCGAAGTTGGCAACGTCCCACGGTACCATTTCGCCTTCGTCGTTCTCAGACTTGGTGTCTTCGGTAGAAAGCATCTGGTTGAGGCTCTCGATAATGGACTTCCTTGCTGCGACGGACGCTGCAACGGTGTCCTTCTCAGAACCTTCGTTGATGATGTCGATAAGGGTTTGCTTGTAGCCCTCGCGACCTGCCCTTACTTCCTTGCCTTGTCCTTTGGTGATGAAGATTTCGCCACCCACGTTGTTGTCGTCCTTCTTAGAAACAAGGTCGTCGATGTCAACGAGGTTGGGATCCATGGATGCGCCGTTGGAATCCTCCGAGTATTTCTCACGGAGAGCGTTTTCAATCCTCTGGTCTGCGGCATCCAAAGACTCTGTGTAAGGTGCTGTGTAATCGCCGTCATACACGTCCTCGAGGGTGCCGACCAACGCTAACTTGTAATGCTGGATTTGCTTGTAGGCTTTTTCTGCTGCCTTGATGACCCTGTCGGCCCTCTCCTTGAAGGGAGCCACGCCTGCTGAATCGTTTACCATCGCCTTTACAAACTCGTTTTGTGTGTTGGCGATTACATCCTCGGTGATGCCGTTGGTTTTTCTCAAACTACCATCCACCATCGTGAATGCTGTAAGGATTTCCGCAGAAACGTTCAATGCCAAAAGCGCAGTATAGAATAGGTACATCATACCTATCATTTTTTGCCTTGGGGTTTCTTTTCCTCCACTCATGTTATGCTTGAATTAAAGAATTTTTTTTACTTAGAAAAACTTGGTTTGCTGTACATCTTAAAATGTGCTGCTGAGCAAGCCACAGATTAAGCTACCTTTACGTTCAATGCTGTGAGCATGTTGCCGTAAACGTTGTTGAGAGCCTGGAGGTTCTTGCCGAGCTTGTTGACCTCGGTAGCGTAAACCTTTGCGCCCTGAACGGAATCCTTAAGACCAGCGATAACTGAGTCGAAGTCGTTGAGCTGAAGCTCGAATACGCCGTTGATTGCGCCGAGATTCTTATTGAGCTTGGAGATGTTGGCACTGTACTCCTTGTTGCCGTCGGTGAGAGCGGAGAAATCCACCTGACCGAGCTTCGTAATCTGACCCTGTACAGAACCCATGGTGTTAGCCATGTCTTCTGCGGAAGAGTTGAACGAAGCGATTGCGGTAGAAGCAGCCGAAATGTTGTCGGTAAATGCCTTAGAAGCCACTGCAGCCGACGATACCGAAGTAAGATCCTTGGCGTTTTCGCTGAGATTTGCGAGGTTGTTGCCAAGTTTGTCGAAGAAGTTCTTGCCGCCAGCCCTCTCAAGCATGCTGTCAAATGCAGAAAGAGCATCGCCCGACGAGCCAGCCTTCTTGGGACCAGTCATCTCGCCACTGTAGAACAACTGATAGCCGGACAGAGACTTGTCCATAGTACCCTCCAAAGGCTCTACCTTGCAGATGGGGAGAGTCTCGCCACGTTTCTCGGCGGCTTCCTCGTCTTCCTCTGTGAATACAAGCTCAGGGAAGATGTTCTGCCAGTGGTACTCAGTTGGCACCGGCGACAAACCTGTGATGAAGAAGATTGCGGCCTCAGTAAGAAGGCCGACCATCAACATGATTGATGCGCCCGGATAGTGCTGGATTTTGAACAACGCGCCGACCATTACGACTGATGCGCCCCAGCAGTTCACCTTGTTGAAAACGTTCTGAAATGCTCTGGTTTTGTTTAATGCTACCATAATTTTGCTTTTAAATAGTTATTTAATTAATTGTTTATGTTGTCTTTGCATGACGGAAATCGGTTGTCAATTACCGTCAAATTTCAAACGCTAAAAGTACACATTATTTATGAATCCCCCAAAAAAATATGCACTTTTTTTTAGTTTTTTTTAAGATTTTTTCCCATCATCGCTAAGATGTTGGTTATTACAGACTTTCGCTCTTACATTACAGTATTTACTTCTTGCACATACACCTTATTATATATGCAAAACAATCGCAACGCGACCAACTTTTTGACGGTTGACCGCATTGCGATGATGATATGGAGTATTATGAAATGATTTTAGAAGTTACCATAATCCCAATCTGAAGCACTACGTCCCATGTAAGACCTTACGCACCTGAAGCCGATGTAGCTCTTTGCTGTGTCCTGGTACTCGTATGTACGTGTACCAACTTGGAGGTAGAATCCAACGTCCTTCCAAGAACCACCGCGAACTACTTTCCTCTTCAATACCGGCGGGTCGTCTGCCAATGCGTTGTAACTGTAATCGGGGTTGAGGTCGTGGGTGTAGCTGTAAGCGGATTCGTCGAATGCGTTGGAAGTCCACTCTGCTACATTGCCAGCCATGTCGTAGAGACCGTACTCGTTGGGAGCGTAGGTGGCCACCTCGATAGTCCTTGCCGCGCCGTCGTCAGCATAGCGGCCACGGAGGGGTTTGAAGTTGGCTATGAAACAGCCTGAATTGTTCCTCGTGTAAGGACCGCCCCAAGGATACATGGAAAGTGCGAGTCCGCCGCGAGCCGCGTATTCCCATTCTGCCTCGGTGGGAAGCCTGTACTGCTCCACCATCGGCTGATGGTTGTTGCGAAGGAAATTGTTGAGGAAGTCGGTACGCCAGATGCAGAATGCAGTAGCCTGCTTCCAGTTGACACCTACCACGGGGTAGTTGTCGAATGCGACGTGCCAGAAATATTTTCTTGCCATCGGCTCGTTGTACGAATAGGTGTAGTCGCTCATCCAGACGAGGGTGTCGGGATATACGTTGATACGGCCCTGCATGATGAACGAACGACGGTCTTGAATCGGTACTACATTACCTTTTGCATCAATCACCGTACCTTCGTACTTACCACCGGTGAAGTCTTCATTGAAGTTGTAGCGGTTTTCTTTGAGAGCGGCCTGCTTCAAGTCAACCCAATAGTAATCGTAGATAAGTTTGCGAGTGTCGATTTCCTGGAGTTTGTTGAAACGCTCTTCCTTAATAAGGTAGATGTCCTTGATGGCGTCTGAAATAGCCTGACGCTCTTCTGACTTGCCAGACTTGTCCCAAACCTTGTTGCGGTTTTCCCAGTTGAGCCAGCAGGTCTTGGGGTTGCCGGGGTCGTACTCGTTGAGGTCCACTTTGTCTTCGTCCACATGCATAGAAAACATGTTGCCACCCTTAGAATCCTCGCCTACACCTGCGATAAGGCACATACGCATTGCGATGGAGTCTCTCACCCACTCTACAAACTGACGATACTCATTGTTGGTGATTTCGGTGTCGTCCATCCAGAAAGGGTCAACCGTTACGGTCTTGGACTGCGCCGTCATAGAAAATGGGACATCCTGGTCGTTTGGTCCCATATTATAACTGCCCTGCGGAACGAAAACCATTCCATACGGGTCAGCCTCCACGTAGTTTGTAGGGCGGTTGCCCGCGCCTATAAGCTCGCCGTTGACTCCTGTTTTGCAAGCACCGAGGAGCAGTAAACCCGATGCCGCTGTCAAAATCATAATCTTTTTCATAATACTCTTATATTTTCCGAATTGTTTTTAATCATTTATTGTTCTTACAGGAATCTTACGCTTCGTACCGTCTGCGCGGGCTTGCTGCGCTCCGGCATAAAACTGTAGCCAATCATAAACTCAAAAGACCCTGAATTGGTTTTGCGAAGCTTGGAAACTCCAATCTCGTAGGCAAGTCCTACTTTGATGTCGTTCATCACCGTAAGCCCCGCGAGGAGTGCTATTGCATCTCCGTTTCTATATGTAACGCCACCCCATACTTTTTTATTGTATAAAATATTAATATTTATGTCTGCTTGCATTGTTTTTCCGTCAGACATCAATATCGCTGATGGTGTCAAATCAAATAACGTGTTTGGCAAATTAATATTGTACGAACCAACAAAATAATAGTGCCGAGCGAGGTAAGTTTCGCCGTCTTCGGAGAAGTCAAGTTTCGGCTCAGCCAAGTGTGTGGACGAAAATCCAAGCGTCAAGCCCTTCACATTATAGTATATGCCCGCGCCAACGTCAAAAATCATCTTGCGGACTTTGCCCTCGAAGATTGCCTCGTGCTGGTCGGGAAACTGCCAATCGCCATCGATGTTCTTATTGAAGATGCCGGCGTCGATGCCAATAGACAACACGCCCGTACCCGCCTGAATGTGGTGCGCGTAGGCGAGTTTCGCATTGAAATTCTTCTCGAACCCGATGTTGTCGCTCGTGATGGTGGCTCCAACGCCGCCCTGCGACCCAAGAAACCTTACCGGCGCATCAAGGCACAAGTTGGCGGTCTGAGGACTGCCTTCCATGCCAATCCATTGGTTGCGATACACAAGCACAGCGTTAATCATGCCCTCCGTGCCACAGTATGCGGGGTTGTAACCCACCTGATTGAACATAAAATGGCTGTAATGCGGATCTTGCTGCGCCATAGCCGTCGCCGCCATCGTAACAACCACTAACAATGTGATAATTAGTCGTTTCATGTTATGCACATTATAATTAAACAAAAAGTTCTTTTTCCTTGCAATTTTTGGAGAAAAAACTACTTTTTCTTGGCGGCAGCGGGTTTCTTCTCTTTTGCGGCCTCCTTTTCGAGATCAACGCCTGCGATTTTCAGGCAGTCGGCTTCGGTGAGGGTCGTGGGGTCGGTCTGAGCGGCAATTTTGTAATACTTGCGCTTGTACCATACCGTAGGATGCCCCCAGCGGTCGCGGACAATGCGGAGATTGTCGTTGAACTCGCGGATGAGGTTCTTGCTGTCTTTCTCCAACTTCTCCTTTATCAACTCGATGCAACGCTCGTAGGTGATGGTCATCGGGTCGTCGGTCTTTTTGAGGGAGATAAACTTGCTGTTGTGCGAGATGTAGGGTCCAAAACGTCCTACCGCCACCTTCATCACCTTGCCTTCGTACTCGCCCACGGTGCGCGGGAGTTCGAGGAGTTTG
>CAMJWL010000121.1 GCA_946409405.1 uncultured Bacteroidales bacterium | reverse complement strand
TATTTTTTTTAATTGTCTTTTCATAATATTAGGTTTAGGTTAAGAATTAGTAGCAGAAGCAAGCCCAATCCTTGGGCTTGCTTTTGTGTTTTTTATTTGTTTATTTGTTGAATTACGAATTAAATTCGTACTCCTAAAAGTGTGATGTCGTCGAGTTGGGCGTTCTGACCCATCCAAAGTTCGATGTCTTTTTCGATGTCGTACATCTGAGTATCGAGGTCGGCATGGCTGAGGGATGCGAGGCGGTCGGTGAGTCGGCGGAGCGAAAACTTGCTGTCGTCTGGTCCGCCCAACTGGTCGGGAATGCCGTCTGTAAAGAGATAGAGCATGTCGCCTTTTGACACCTCAATCTGGTGCGTGACAAAATCGCCTTCCCTCACATAGTTGCCAATTGGCATAAAGTCGCCTTTGAGCCGAGTTGCCACGCCGTTGTGCACTATCAACGCGCTCTGGTTGGCACCGGCAAAATCTAACGTAACCCCGTCGGGACTCAATACACATATCGACATGTCCATGCCGTCGCTGTTGGCAAAACGAGGGTCGGATGAGTTCTTGTTGAAGGCGTGTTTTACAAAATCGCGCATTTGCTGGAGTATAGCGGCGGGATTGATGTTGCCACCCTTAATCTCCTGCTGCGCAAGAATATCTTTCAACGCACTAATGCCCATCATGCTGAGCAACGCGCCCGGCACACCGTGTCCCGTGCAGTCTGCCACCACAATAATCTTGTGTCCACGGATGGCGTCTATACGGTAAAAATCGCCGCTTACGATGTCCCTCGGACGGTATAGCACAAAGTTTTGCGGGAAAATGGCAGACATCTCCTCCTGCGACGAAATCACCGTTCTCTGTATGCGCTGTGCGTATGTGATGGATTCGCGCATCTGATTGTTGGTGCGCGCAAGACGTTCTGTCTGATTGGCAATCTCCTCCTTCTGCTGGGCGAGCATGGAGTTTTTTTCCATGAGAGCCTCGTTGGAACGACGTTTCTCACGGAAGGCCTTTAATACGAGGAATACTATCAGAGACATCATCACAATAATCACAACAAGAGAGATGTTGATAACCGTCTGTCTGTGGCGGCGTTCTTCGTTGAAGACGCGCTCCTGCTCCATGTGTTCTTTTTCCGACTTTATCTGCTGCTGCGCAAAATACTCGGAGGCGCGTCGCATCTCGGTCTCGTTGGTGATTTTTTGCTTGAGGTCGTAGTGGCGTTTGAGCGCGTCGAGAGCCTTGGCCTTGTCGCCAATGCAGTCGTAGCACTCGGAAAGCCTTTTAGAGATAGCCATTTCGTTGTGTTCGCTGCCGTCGTCGATGGAGTGCTGGAGCGCGTCGGTGAGGATTGGAAGAGCCTGGGCGCATTTGTGTTCGAGCATCAGCATGTCTGCCTCCGCCTGCGCCGCGAGCAGATAGCCCTCCACTTCCGAAAGATTGTGCTGTTTAAAGAGTGTCAAGTAATGCTGACAACTATCAAGGAAATCCCGGTTGTCATCAATTTTTGCCAACTTCACATAACAGTCGGCAAGGGAGATGTAATTGCCGATGCGCTCGGCGGTGGCGTAGTCGTTCTCGATGTCGGGCATCATGCGCTCGGCTATTTTGAGGTATTTTTTTGCGGTGTTGATGCCCTGCACAGCCATCGGGCTGGTGCCTTCGCCAAACTGCTGGAGGTAGGTCTCGCCGATATTGCGGTAGTCGTATGCCATCTGTATGGTGTCGTGCATTTCGGTACTGAGAGCGAGCGACTTGTGGTATTGCTCCTGCGCCGACTTAAACATTCGCACACCCGCAAACGCCTGTCCTATGGTGCGTATCACGATACAAGCATAACTTGTGTCTTTGAGTTCCGTAAACATGTCGAGACTGCGGTAATAAGCGTCCCACATTTTTGACATGTCAGACAGTTCGTAATACACATTGCCAAGGCTGAGGCTCGACGCACCGATAAAGTGCTTGTTGTCTAATATCGTGGCGTATTCTATGCTTTTGGTATAAGACTCCACGGCTTCATTAAACTGGTAGTTGTAATACTGCACCCATCCTATGTTGTCGTAGCCCACCATGAGCGTCCACTTGTCGTCGTACCGCTCGGCGATGTCCATTGCGAGTTTGCTGTATTTGATTATGGTGTCGGGGTCGCTCGATTTTGCGGCGAAGTCAACGTACAACCTTGCTCTTGAGGTGTCGCTATCTGCCTCGGCTGCCTGTTGGAGCAGGCTGCCAAGGGGAACCCCGTCTTGCGGAGCGGCATCAATAGCCATTATCAGGCATATTATTATAAGGAGCAAGCAGCGTTTCATGTCTTTTTTGATGAAGCAATAAAAAAGCCATTTATACTAAACGATACAAAAGGGCAAAATGTTTCAAGTTTTATGATTTTTTATGAAAAAAATCACACCCTCGTCCCCACTATCGTAATATCGCCAGTCTGCGGCTTACCGCCGGTGATGGTATCTATCGCTACTTGACTATCCTCCGCATATTGACGGGCGAGCAGGTTGCAGAGCGTTTCGGGGGTGTTGTCTGTGGACAACATAAGGCGGCGGGTATTGTTGGAGTAAAGGAATAGATAATCGCCTTCAACGAGTTGCTGTACAAGAGATTCGCGTTTGCTCGAAACAAGTGTAGTAGCCGTGCCATCGTGTACAAGTACGGCATCGTTGTTGATGGCGGAAAAATTGAGCATATTGTCTTCGTCGATGATACATAGAGAAATGGCTATCTCCACGCCCGCGCCAAAAGTACTCTTTGCCTTGGTCTCCACCTGCGCAAGAATTTCGGAGGGCGACATCTTAGCCTCCGACGACATCTTGCCCACCACTTCCTTCAAGGAGTCCACCACAAGCATACACGCCATCGCGCCCGGCACTCCGTGTTCGCTGCTGCCGCCAACCGCAAGATACCGCCGCCCACCTATCTGCTTGACGAGATACCAGTCGCCACTCACAATCTCCTGCGGACGGTATATCACAAGGCTATGGGGGAACACCGCCGCAAGTTCATTCTGCGAACTCGTGGCAGCCATCTGAATACGCCGTGCGTAGGTCATGCTCTGGTAGATTTTTTGAGAGGTTTCCTGCAACTCCGTCTTCTGGTCGTCTATCTGCAACTGCTGCTTCAAAATCATGACGTTGCGGGCGGCGATGTTTTTGACGGCGCGGCGCGTTGCAAGCCACGACACAAACATTATCACAATGATAGACACCGCCGCAAAAACTGTCGCGGCAATGGCGGCGTATGTGCGGCGTTGACGGCTTTCCGCCTCCTCAAGCTGCTCTTGCGCCATGAGGTTTTCGAGTTCGATGTCGCGTTTCTCCTTCTCTACCTTGATGCGGGCGTTGTACGCCACCGCTTGCATCACCACGTCGCTGCCCGAAATCTTCTCCTCGGTGTCGCAATACTTGGTGAGATAAAGAAGCGCGTTCTTGTAGTCCTTGATTTTTTCGTAAGACTGCGCGAGAAGGTCGTAAGTGATGTTGTCGAGAAAGCCAAATTTTTCCCTTTCTGTAATATTGAGGCATTTTAGGAGCAACCCGATAGCCTTGCGGTATTTCTGCTCGTAAATCAACTGCCGCGCATGGATATGCAGGGCTGTAATTTTGTTGTCGTCCACAGCGGAGATGTTGCTGGCATAATCGTCGTACATCTCCACATAGTGTTTTGTGCTGTCGATGTAGCGGTCGTCGTAATAAAACTTGGCGAGCGAGAGTCCGCAGTATATCAGGAGCGCGTAGTTGTTGTACCTTATAGCCTCATAATAATGGTCGAGCGACTCAGCCTTGGCAAAATACCCTTCCGCCCTGTCTGCCCATTCCTTCGCCTTCTTGACGCCCTCGATGTCCAGTTCGTCGGGATTGGCAATGCTGCCGAGTTGCTTGGCATACACGCCCATCTCGGCGTAGTTGTGGGAGGCGCAGGCAAGGTTAAAAGCCTTCAAGAGAGTCTCCTGGGCGATGGTGCCCATTTTCTGGTTCTGGTAAACATCTGCCATCTCCGAATAGGCGTAGCAAATATTGGCGGTGTCGCACGCCTTCTTTGCCATATCGAGGGCGCGGTACAGATTGTCCCACATGTCCTTGTAATTCTGCATGTAACGGAAACACGACGCGATGTTGGTATATACCATCGATGCGTCGGAGAGTTTGCTGAGCCTTACAAACAAGGATGCCGCACGTTGGTACTTGTCGAGAGCCTGAGCAAAATCTCTGTTGATAAAATACCCCCACCCCAGCGACGAGTAGCACTGCGCCATGCCGTCGAGGTCGAGTCCGTCAGATATTAGCAAAGCCATCTGCGTATATTTAATCACCGTGTCGGGCGAATACGCCTCATAGCCAATCTGACGGCAGATGGTAGCGCGTTCAGTATTGTCGGTGGCACGGTAATACGCCTGTCTTAGGCTGTCGATGAGCGCATCGTCCTCCTGCGCCACTGCCTGCGAGGCAAGGCTTGCCATCAAAATAATAAATATGGTGATGATGTTCTTCATATAATCTCTCAAATCCTAATACCTACCAGCGTCCTGTCGTCCATCTGCGCGGAGGAGCCGACGTATGAATCAAATTCTTCCTCAAACAATGCCTTCTGTTCCTGCATCGGCAACGCGTAATGGGCGGCGAGGAAGTCCATGAGCCTTTTAAAAGAGAATTTGCGTCCCTCCTCGCCGCCAATCTGATCCTGTATGCCGTCGGAAAAGAGATATACCGCGTCGCCCGGCGCAACATCCACCTTGATGGTAGAGAAATGCTCCTTTTCCCTGACGTAGTTGCCAATGGGGTTGGCGTCGCCCTTGAGCCTTTGAGGTGTGCCGCCACGCACCAGCACCGCGCTCTGACACGCCCCGCCAAACAAAAGTTGACCACCCGACGGCGGCAGCATCACTATGGTCATATCCATGCCGTCGTCGATGTTAAACTTGTCGTCGTCGTACTTGTTGAGCGATTTTTTGATGGAGACGCGCATCTCGTCGAGAATCAGCCCGGGCAAAATCTCGGAGTTGCCATATCGCAGGGTGTTAAAAATGTCTTTTAACGCACTCACGCCAAGCATACAGAGCAACGCGCCCGGTATGCCGTGTCCGGTGCAGTCTGCCTCTATCATTATCCTGTGTCCGCGCAAAACTGATGCCATGTACCAGTCGCCGCTCACAATATCGCGTGGACGGTAATACACAAAACTTTCCGGAAACACCGCCGCCACGCTCTCCACGCTGCCGATGGCCTGCGACTGAATCTTGGAGGCGTACTCCACGTCCGCAAGAATGATGGCCTGAGCCTTTTGCTCGTCGTTTTTCTGCTGCTCTATGATGTCGCGCTGAGCAAGAAGTTGGTCGTTGCGGTCGTTGAGTTCCTTATTGAGACGGTGCTTGCGATGTAGCGACCTTACTATGAGCAGAACAATAATCACAGCGACCACAAGCCCCATCGCCACCGCCTTAAAAATGGTAGCCTGACGTGACTTTTCGGCTTGTTCGAGTGCCGCAATGTGCTTTACGTTGTCGCTCTGCTCCTGTCGCGCCACTTCAATCTGCGTCTGCGCGGCAAAATTGGCTGTGCGCCGCATATTTTCCTCGTTGCTCACCTTGCTATGGAGTTGATGGTGCATCTTCTTGGCGTTGTACGCCTCCTTGACGTTGCCCGTGGCGGCATAGCACTGCGACAACAGACTGTAAACCTCCGCCATCTGACGAAAGTCGTACTGCTTGACCGGCAATTTGGACGCGCCCACAAGCCTCGGTATGGCGTCGCGGTATTTGCGGGCGCGCATCATCTGTTTTGCCCTCATCACCTCCACGGCGAGGCTGTCGGAGATGGGCTTGTGCAAGGCAAGGGCATTATAACGGTCGAGCAACACGCGGCTGCTGTCGGCGTAGGAGTCGCGACCGGTTTTTGAGGAGAGTGCCATATAACACTTTGCCTCAGTAAGTATCGCCAAACTATATAGAGTATCTGCCTGTACTCCAATTTGTTTGCACGTATTAATAGAACTATTGATTAAACCAATGGCAGCGGTCAACTTAGCCGACGCGCTATCCGAATTGTCGTCCAAATATTCGTAGAGGGTGGCATGTGCAATTTTAAGGTATCCGCTCGCGATGTGCATAGAGTCGCCGACGGACTTTGCAAGATTGAGAGCGTGTTCGTAATTGTCGCGAGCCTGCTGGTACATGCCAAAATGCTCGTATGACTCCCCTATCGCCATCGTGGTCCAACAGATTTTGAGCGTGTCGTGAAGTTCCTCGAAGATAGCCTTGCCCTGCCTAAAACTGTTCCACATCTCCATATAATTGTTGGTGTACTTGAAACAGATGCCCAAGTTGCTGAGCGTCCTCGCCATGTCTTTTTTCTTAGTGGTGTCGTCTGACACTATTACATAATGCTGCCTGTAATAGATGATGGCAGAATCGTAATTTTTTTCGCGTGCGTATGCGTAGGCAAGGTTGTTGACGCAATCCAACAGAATGGGGATGTTTTCGTGTTTTTTCGCAATAGGATACGCCATTTTAGAGAAATACTTAATGGTGTCGGGGTTGACGCTCTTGTTGGCAATGGCAACGTACCCCCGCGCCCTCTCGATGTCGGGGTTGTCCTGCGACAATACCCTCGATGGTGCTAATACTATCAATGATAGCAACAAAAACAATATGACATAAAGTTTCACTTTAAGTGTCTGAATTACATCTTTTAAATGTGTAAAGATAGGGATTTATTTTGATGTTGCAAAAAAAGATTTACCCGTTTTAGTTGCTTGCCGGCAGATTAAGTGTTTCTTCATATTCATCCAGTAATTGCGGAGTGTATATTTTTTCATGTGTTGATTCGCGGACGATACGCCAAAGGAGGGCGGCGGTTTTCAGTTTGTCGGGAATGTTTGCCGTGCGTGGGTCGGCGCAGAAGTCGTGTACAAACTTGTTCCATTGCAGGGCGGATTTGTCGTAGGTTGCGTAAGTTTTGCGTCCGTAGTAGATTTCGAGAAGGTCGCCGAGGGTGAATGTGGTGTCGTTGCCCTCTTTGACTTTCTTGACGGTGGCAACCATGTCGGCGTTGTACTTGAAATTCTTGATGCCTGTCTGCTCTGCAAAAAACTCGCGGAACTTAGGTCCAAAAGTGAAGCCACATTCCAAAAGTTTTGTTGATAGTGAAATGTTTGTTACAACGGATTTTGATGTTTTTACTTTAAGTTTTTCTTTAACTGTTTCACCGTTGAAATATGCTTGGATATTGCGGTTGAGTTCGAGTTTCATTCCCGACGACGGCAATCCCAATTCGCGGCAAATCTGTATCAGTTCGTCGCGATACCAATAGTATTTTGCAAACTCTTGGTAGGTCTTGATTTCGGAGAAAGAAGGGCGGGAGGTGGGCATAGGGTTACTTGTTTTTATGTGCGGTGATGATGGTGAAACTATGCGCATTGACGGTGATAGTAATGCCATCGACATCGCAATAAAAATTTTTGCCATTGCGGGTGATGCGGCACGAGGGCGATTGTATTTTTTGTATGCAATACGCCACAGAATCGGTTCCTGCGGGCAGGGCGAGGTTTCGGACGATGCGTTCCGCGCCAAGTGGCGTGGTGTCGATGCGGTCGATGTTGGCGCGCACTTCATCTAAGGTGTTGCAAATCATAGTATTAATTACTTTTTACGTCCACAATTCGGTGATGAACATTGGGCTTGCGTCTTATGATTTTACAAAACAACCCGAAAACATTACATTTTCGGGTTGTAGTCAATTGCTTATTTATCAGTATTGTCCGCAACGTTAGTTGACGAGGACGTTCAGTTTGTTGTCGCTAAACTCCACCAAACCGCCGTTGACATCGAAAAACTTGTCGCCGTCGTTGGAGGTGGTTACCTTGATGCGGCCCTTTTCCAACGTGGAGATGATGGCGGCGTGGTTTTGAAGGATTTCAAACGCACCCTTGCTGCCGGGAAGGCTTACAAGTGTAGCCTCGCCGCTGTAAATCACGCTGTCGGGAGATATAATATCTACTGTCATGTCGGTAAGGTTTTATTTGGTTTCCTTCAACAGTTTTTCGCCCTTCTCGATGGCCTCCTCGATGGTGCCGACAAGGTGGAATGCAGCCTCCGGGTATTGGTCAACCTCGCCATCCATAATCATATTGAAGCCCTTGATGGTGTCTTCGATCGGGATGAGTTTGCCCTTCAAGCCGGTGAACTGCTCGGCTACGTGGAACGGCTGCGAGAGGAACCTCTGTACACGCCTTGCGCGGGATACGGTGAGTTTGTCCTGCTCCGAGAGTTCCTCCATACCGAGGATGTTGATGATGTCCTGCAACTCGTTGTAACGCTGCAAAATCTGCTTAACCCTCTGCGCGCACTCGTAGTGAGCCTTGCCGACGATGTCGGGGGTAAGGATGCGCGAGGTGGAGTCGAGCGGGTCCACAGCCGGGTAGATGCCGAGTGATGCAATCTTACGGCTGAGCACTGTCGTAGCGTCCAAGTGCGAGAATGTGGTGGCGGGCGCGGGGTCAGTCAAGTCGTCGGCAGGCACGTAAATTGCCTGTACCGAGGTGATGGATCCGTTCTTGGTGGAAGTGATTCGCTCCTGCATTGCGCCCATCTCGCTTGCAAGCGTTGGCTGATAACCTACGGCGGAAGGCATACGACCCAAAAGCGCGGATACCTCCGAACCTGCCTGCGTGAAGCGGAAAATATTGTCGATGAAGAGAAGGATGTCGTTGCCCTTGCCCTTCTGGTCGCCGTCGCGGAAATATTCGGCTACCGTGAGGCCTGAGAGCGCAACCCTTGCACGTGCTCCCGGCGGCTCGTTCATCTGACCGAACACCATCGACACTTTGGAGTTGCCGACCGCGTTGTAATCGACCTTGGATAGGTCCCAACCGCCTTCTTCCATGCTTTTCATGAAGTCTTCGCCGTAGTTCATAACTCCGGATTCGAGCATTTCGCGCAAGAGGTCGTTGCCCTCGCGGGTGCGCTCGCCTACGCCGGCAAATACCGACAGACCCGAATAAGCCTTAGCGATGTTGTTGATCAACTCCATGATTAACACGGTCTTGCCTACGCCTGCACCTCCAAGCAAACCAATCTTGCCGCCTTTTGCGTAAGGCTCGATGAGGTCGATGACCTTGATACCTGTAAAGAGGACTTCGGTCTCGGTGGTAAGTTCCTTGTACTGAGGAGGTTCGCGGTGGATGGGATAACCGCCTGTCTTGTCCAACGGCGTGAGGCCGTCGATTGCGCTGCCCACCACGTTCATAAGGCGACCCTTGATTTTGTCGCCGATGGGCATTGTGATTGGGCTACCCGTAGGTTTCACCTTCATTCCCCTGTGGAGTCCGTCGGTGGAATCCATCGCAATCGTGCGGATGGTGTGCTCGCCGATGTGCTGCTGACACTCGATAATCAGTTTCTCGCCGTTGTCGCGTGTGAGTTCGAGCGCGTCTTGAATTGACGGCAACTTACCGCCTGACTTCTCGAAACTTACATCGACCACAGGACCGATTACCTGTACTATTTCGCCATAATTTTCTTCCATGTGGATATGCTTTGAGTTTTAATGTTTTCTGATGTCCCCAAACTTACAACAAATTTTTGTAGTGACAAAATATTTTTTGGAGTTTTTTTGATGTAAAGTTGTAAGATGTTGTAACCCAAATTGTTTTAGATGAATAATTATTTTTTTAGTAAGAAAACTTTTCCTACCATCAAAAATAAATTTGCGAAATACAAAGCAAACATTTACATTTGCACAAACAAAAACAGCATCAAAATGGCAACACTAAGTTTAAATGCGGAATTGCTGCGCCAAGCAAGTTACCTTACCGACGATGATTTTTACCTTGAACGTGCGGTCAAGTTTCTCAAAAATCTCGTCAAGGAGAAAAAGTCAAAAGCAAAAGACGAAACCCTGATGAACAAGGAAGAGTTTTTTGCCGAAGTTGACGAGGCATTGGAACAGGCAAAACGCGGCGAAGTAACACGCTTCACCAACAAAGAAGATATGGTCAAATGGCTAAATTCGCTTTAAAATGTACAATGTAGAATACACCAAAAGGGCGGAGGATGGCCTGAAAAAATTGCGCAAAAGCGAGCCAAATGCTTTCAAGAAAGCAATGGACTTGCTTGTGGAAATTATGGAGCACCCGACTACCGGCACCGGAAAACCAGAAAGGCTTTCCGGCGACCGTGCTGGGCAATGGTCGAGGCGCATCACAGACAAGCATCGTTTAGTCTATACTATCAACGACACCACAATCACCGTACTTGTCCTTACCACATACGGACACTACGATGACAAATAATTATTGTCCCCTTAAAAATGTTTTCTGATGTCCCAAAACTTTCCACAAATTTTTGTAGGGGCAAAATATTTTTTGGAGTTTTTTTGATGTAAAGTATCAATATGTTATTAATCAGACTGTTAGTAGATAAATAAATATTTTACACCCATTTGTCTTATTTGTCGCCGTCATATAAACCGTTGATGATGGCTGTTTGTCTCAATGCTTCTTCAAAAGAGAACGGCTGCTTTTGTTGTTCTTTTAAGATCGGAAGAGCACACGTCTGAAAGAGTGT
>CAMJWL010000120.1 GCA_946409405.1 uncultured Bacteroidales bacterium | reverse complement strand
AAACAGACTGTTAAATCCTCCCGCCTCGACGAAGGCTACCGTCAATACACCGACGGCTTGATTGAGAATACAATCAGTTACGAAGGTACTTTTGCCGACAAGCACCACTTGAATGTGGTTGTTGGTCAGACTTTTGAATCCGAATTCTACCACACACTCACCGCTTGGGGCTACGAATACAGTGCACCCATCTATCAGCAAATCAACAACGCTGCCGACCGCGACGGTTCTTCCTACGAAGACGAGCACACACTCGCATCATACATCGGACGTATCACTTACGACTTCGACAGCAAGTACCTCCTGCAAGCCACTGTACGTCGCGACGGTTCGTCAAGGCTTTCCAAAGACGACCGTTGGGGTTGGTTCCCGTCCATCTCACTTGGTTGGAGGGTTGACAAAGAGCCTTTCTTCACCATTGACGACCGCATCGTAAACCTCTTCAAAATCCGTGGCAGTTACGGTATTCTCGGTAACGAAAACATCGGCAACTACCAGTATATGCAGACTATGGCTCGCAACAACTTCGCATACTCCTTCGGCGGCAACATCGTTTACGGTTCGGCTGTATCAACATTCAACAACACCGCAATCGCGTGGGAGAAGAAAAAATCCACTTCTATCGGTATGGATTTGGGACTTCTCGACGGCCAAATCGACTTCACATTCGAGTGGTACAAGAACGTTTCGGAAGACCTTCTTTACAGCGTACCCGTACCGGCAACGGCAGGCGTAAGCAACGAATCTGTTACAATGAACGCCGCAGAGATGGAAAACAGCGGCTTCGAGTGGAGCGCATCTTATCACAACTACAAGCACAAAGTTAAATACGACATCTCCGTCAATGCTTCTACATTGAAAAACAAGGTTGTTTCCCTCGGCTTTGGCAACGACTACTACCTCACCGGCGATTATTACACCAAACTCGGCGAAGAACTCGGTCAATTCTACGGCTTCCGTTACGAAGGCATTATCCAAGACCAGGCACAACTCGACACTTGGAACCAATATGCCGCATCCAAAGGCAAGACCGAATATCAGCCCGGCGCAAGAGTTGGCGATTGCATCTACAAGGACATCAACGAAGACGGCGAGATAACCACCGACGACCGCGAAATCCTCGAATCGGGTATGCCCAAACTCAACTTCGGCATCAGCGGCAGGGTTGAATACAAAGGTTGGGATTTGACGGTTTCCACCTACGGCGTACTTGGCTACCACGTTACCGACCACATCTACAACACTATCACAAGTTGCTACGGCGCAGGCAACAAGGATCCTCAGGTAATGAAGGCGGGCGAACCTAACGTTTACTACTCTTCTACCGAGGCAGGTCAGGCATTGGCTTGGAACGACCTGTTCAGCGAGCGCAAAATCCAGAACGCCAACTATTGGAAGATTGCCAACGTAGAACTCGGCTACAACTTCAAGGACGAATGGTTTAAGGGCGTTGTAAGCAACGTAAGGGCATATATCAGCGGTCAGAACCTCGCAACCATCACCGGCTACAAGGGTTACAACGTTGACTACGCTCCCGGCACATTCACTCCCGGCTTAAACTACTGTTCGTTCCCGACACCGAGGACATTTATGTTTGGTCTCCAAGCATCGTTCTAATTAACACGAATACAAATTCTTAAAATAAGGACTCAATTATGAAACTTAAAAATATAATGCTTGCGGGCTTGGGACTGACATCGTTGATGGGCGCAACCTCTTGCGAAGACCAACTCGACGTCGTAAACCCCAACCAGCAAACCACGGCAACATTTGGCGCAAGCGGTTCCGAATTGGACGAAGTTGTTACGGCTTGTTACAACCGAATCCGCATCGAGGGCACATTTGCCCGTGTAGGCTACCTCTACGAAGTAGTGGCAGGCGACGAAGTAAACTCCTATTCCGACAACGATTGGTGGCGTCCGTATGACTACTGCAACTCCACATCGCCCACAGACGGTCCACAGTGGCCATTCCGTGATTGGTATTACGCCATCAACACCTGCAATCAGGCTCTCTTCTACCTCGAAAATTCAGGTATGGACGCCAGCACCGAAGCCTACAAGAGGGCGAAAGGCCAGGCACTGTTTGTAAGGGGTCTCGCCTACTACGAACTCGCAGCCTACTATCAGGACATTCCGTTGATTACCACCTACTCGGTGAAGTCTATCGACGACCTCTACGTAAACACCAACACCCAGGCTGAGGTGCTCGACCAAGTGGAGGCAGACTTCAAGGAGGCAATGTCGCTCCTGCCCAAGAAGGACGAAGGCGGCGAGTGGGCAAACGGACGCGCCACCTGCGGTGCAGCGGCAGGTTTCTACGCCCGCGCATTGATGTTCCGCCACAAATTCAACGAGGCTCTCCCCGTATTGAAGGACATCATCGCCGGTACATACGGACACTACGAACTCTGCAAGAATTACGGCGACAACTTCAAATCCACCATCGAAAACACCCCCGAATCCTTGTTTGAAGTGCAGTTCCTCGATTGGGGCGTAGGCGGCTCCGATATGGAATGGACTCCCGTCAACAACTCCAAATCATCGTCCCAGGGTCAGGCACTCGAAACAGTATTCTCCGGAGGCGACTTTGGCGGCGGTTGGAACGACCTCGGCTCCACTCCTTGGCTCTATCAGACTTTCAAGAGCCAGAAGACCAAGGACGGCACAGTGGATCCTCGCCTCTATTGGACTCTCATCTCCTACGAGCCCGACTACGACAATATGCCCGGTTTTGAAAACAAGGCTTACACACTGCCTGTTACCAAGCACGTAACCACCGGCGCACACAAGGGCATCTCCGTATGCAAGCACACCACCGCCCGCGAAAACCTGTACAACGTAGTTGCAGCGGCAGGCCTTAGTTGCGGTGTCAATATCCGCCTGATGCGTTACTCCGACGTTCTCCTCCGCGCCGCCGAGTGCGAAAACGAAGTGAACGGACCCACCCAGCAAGCCATCGATTGGATCAACGAAGTACGCAGCCGCGCCAACCTCAAAGACCTCTCTCTCAGCGACTTCTCATCCAAGGATGCACTCTTTGAACAAATCGCCAACGTAGAGCGTCCCACAGAGTTTGGCTGCGAACACGGACGTTTCCACGACATCATCCGTTGGGGATGGCTCTATCAGGCTGACCGCCTCGCGCAACTACGCAAGCACGCCTGCACATATTGGGACGACGAAGCCAAGGTGGGCTTACTTCCCCAGACCGTAGAGGAGGCCAACGACGACCCGTTCTCCTTCTGGAAGCCCGGCCACGAATACCTGCCCATCTACGACGTTTATATGAATGCCAACTCCAATCTTCGTGGCAACTCCGCCAATAAGAGCGAATCCAACGAATCGTTCTACAACGGCTACACGATTCACCCGGTTGTAAGCGGCATCGGCGTACAATAGGAAATTTTTAAACAACACAAAAAAACAGAATAATTATGAAAATCAACAGATATATCACAGCGGCAGCATTGGCGGCGATGTTTGCCACCGGCTGTTACGAGGGCGAACTCTACGACGAAGGCCCCGATTGGGTGGCTGACAAGATAGCCGAAGAAGCCGCAAAGAAGGCAGCCAACAGCGGCGAAAGCGGCGAGAGCGGCAACGAAATCGAAGGCTTGATGGAGGATGTTTACACCGTGGGTGCAACCGACTATTCCACAGGTTGGTGGGCGCAGTTCAGCAAGTATTACCAAATCCCCGAAGGTCAGAAATGGACCACCCAATTCAACCTCAACATCAACCCCGACGCCTCCAACACTTACAAGAATTTCGCGCTCGTCCTCACCAACGACGTTGACCGTGGCGGCGACGGTTACAAGGAATACGGCGCAATCCGTTACGACCATCAGCCGAGCGGCAACTCCGAGTGGGGCGACTACATCGACCGCAGCCTTGCCACAAGCAACCTCACCTTTGAGACCGACACCGACGAGGGCGTTGACCAACTTGGCGGCAAAGTAACCCTCACCATCGACCGTTCGGCAGGTGGCTTGGTAGTTACAATGACCAACGGTACTATCACAAAGACCTACAACCAAACCGCTGCACCCGAAAACCTCAACGCCGACGCATCCAACACCACCATCCGCGCATTTTTGGTGCCGGAGGGTTCGTTCATCAATTTCTACGGTACAACTATCGAACCCATCGGCGGTTGCACATCGGCAGAGGACAAGCAGCCTCTTTCAATGACTCTCAACGGCGTACCCCGCAAGGTGCTTCAAGGTACAGAGTTGGAAGCGGCATTTGCCAATGTAACCGCTACCGTACAGTTTGAGACGGGCGTTTCGTCAACGGTTAATGCAAGCGACCTCACCATTCAGGCAATTCCTGATATGAACAGCCTTGGCACAAAGAGCCTCGTGGCAGTTTACGCCAAGTCGTACAAGGGCGAAAGCGCAAAACCTGTCATTGCAAGCGTTGAGTTTGAGATAGTTGACAAGATGTACACCCTCGTAGGCGCAGCCGACAATAGCACTGCATTCTGGGGCGCACATTCCGACAATATCAAGATTGCTTCGGGTGAGACTTACATGGTGCAGTTCACCAACTACACAAGCGGCGCAAGCAATTGGAACAACTTTGTAATCGTCCTCAACAGCGAAGACCTTGCCACCGAATACGCTGTTGTACGTGCCGACAATTATGGCTGGGGCAATGGTTACGAAGCCTGCACACCGAGCGGCGGACAGGAAGACTGGGCGGCTTGGCTCGCAGCAATGGACGGCGCAAAAGTTACAGCCTACATCTCCAACAACGGCGACGGCACGGCAGATATTCGCACCGTGATGCTCGGCACCGACGGCAAGACCTACACTCAGGATTACATCGGCATCAACACTGTTGACCCCGACAACTGTTACTTCCGTCTTACCGTTGACGGCTGCCACCTCGAATTTGACAGCGTAGTTGGCGAAGAAAACAATTCGACAGCATTCTGGGGCGCACACTCGCAGAATGTCAAGATTCCGAGCGGTAAGACATATACCACACGTTTCACCAACTTCACCAACGGCGCAAGCAATTGGAACAACTTTGTAGTTGTACTCAATAGCGAAGACCTTGCCACAGAATACGGCGTTGTACGCGCCGACAATTACGGTTGGGGCAATGGTTACGAGGCTTGCACACCGAGCGGCGGACAGGCAGACTGGGCGGCTTGGCTCGCAGCAATGGACGGCGCAAAAGTGACGCTCTCCATCACCAACAAGGGCGACGGCACGGCAGATATTCGCACCGTTATGATTGGCAACGATGGCAATACCTACACTCAGGATTACATCGGCATCAACACCGTAGATCCCGACAACTGCTGGTTCAGAGTGACGGTTGACGGTTCGCACGTTGTATTTGAATAATAGATAATCTCCCTCTCACATACTTTCCCCCGTTGTCATTTTTCAATTGGCAGCGGGGGATTTTTTGCATATTAGGGAAATATTGCGTATATTTGCGGAGGATTAGTTGGGTATGGGCTGACAAAATTTGTCAGCCTACCCCCAACAAATGATACGCACACAATGGCAAAGAACTCCCCATATCGTCCACACGCCAAATGGCACGACTACACCAAACGCGGCATATACCTGATAACTTTGGTAGTATCAGGCAGAGATCATATTCTCAGTGAACTAAATATGGACGCCAAACACCCTGACGTTATTCTTACCGAAACGGGCAAAAAAGTAGTGGAGAATTGGCGGAGAATACCTGAATTCCAAGCAAAGTATTCGCGTAAAATCAAAATGATGCATTGTGTAGCAATGCCTGACCATTTTCACGGAATAATATTCGTGGAAGAGGATATGGATATAAAACTTGGCTCTGTTTTGCGAGGGTTCAAAAGCGGATGCACGCGTGAATGGCGCAGAATCAATGGCGTTGTAAATATTAAGACCGAATCCGCCTCTGGCCACCTCTCCATCAACCGCCGGCTCGATTATTACGCCGCTTTGCCGCGCATCAACCAACCTCTTTTTGACCCCGACTATGACGACAGCATCCTTTTCAAACGCGGGCAACTCAAAAATATGATCGACTACGTGAAGGACAATCCGCGTCGCGCTATACTTAGGAAAATGTTCCCCGACTTGTTCCGAAAATACCTAAAAATTGAAATTGCGGGACGTTACTATTCCGCATACGGCAACATATTTTTGCTGAGGGCGCCGTCCAAGGAACAGGTCTATTTCCATCGTTTTGAACAGTCGCCCGAAAACCTCCGAAAGCCGATGAAAGACCGCATCCGTTACGAGGAGACCGCCGCCTTCCAACAAGAACGCAACGAACTCATCCTACACGCCCAAGAGGACTTCACTGTCCTCGTTAATCCCGCTGTCTCCAAAGGCGAACAAATATTACGGGACGACTGTTTCAGTCTGTCCCTCAGAATGATTCACATACAAAGCCGACCGATGACAGAGTTTTACAAGCCTGAAAAACAGCGGTTTGACGCTTGTGCGGCGGGAAGGTTGCTGATACTCGCACCATTGGAACTCGACAAGATGGACGGTTACAACGGTGTGGACAAGTCGTCGAAATACTCCACTTTCCACAATATCAACACTCTCGCAAAGGAAATCACTGAATTTTATGGCAGCGCAAAAATCATCGCCCGATAACAATCCTCAATTTGTCCACCACGGCGCACCTTTTTTACACCTTTTTTGCTGACGAAAAGTCTTTTTGTCCACCTGAAAAACGCATTAATCCTTCCCCATCACACAAAAAAGCCGTATCTTAGCGGTACAAAAAACAGATTATTAACAGCACTTAATATTAAAGACAATGAAAACAAGACATCTCTTAATAGCCGCGATCCTGCTCTCCGGCGCATTGGCATCTTGCGGCGACGACGACCCGAAGGACGACGCCTACCTGCCGCCCGACACCGAAAAACCCGACCCGGGCGAATCAACACTTCCCGACGACAAGCCCGCCACAGCCCTCGACGACTATACTGCGCCCACTTACAACGACGACTACCGCAGCATTTCGGGCTGGTCGCAAAAGGACAAATGGAACCTCGCCAACGTCCACGACCCGTCAATCGCGTACTTCGACGGTTACTATTATATGTACGGCACGGACGCTTCATACGGCAACGAACACCTCAAAAATACCAACGGCAAGCATTTCCCTGGCAAGCGCAGCAAAAACCTCGTTGACTGGGAGTTTGTCAACGGGCCTTTCAACGACGTGCCCGACTGGGTGCTGCCCAAACTCAACGAAATCCGCAAGAGTATGTCGTTAGACGAAATTGCATCCAAAAACGATGTCAACTGGGGCTACTGGGCGCCAGTAATCCGCACCGTCAACGGCAAACTCCGTATGTATTACAGCATTGTGGTTGACAACTACATCAAGACTGGCAAAAAAATTTCGGAAGCCTTCGACGGCAGTTGGTCTGAGCGCGCCTTCATCGGAATGTGCGAAACATCCGACCCGTGGGGCGGCACGTGGGAAGACAAGGGCTACGTAACTTGCTCATCCTCCGACAAGGGACTCGATTTCACCCGCGCCAAACAAAACGGCGACTGGGGCAACGCTTATTTCTTCTACAACGCCATCGACCCCACCTACATCGTAACCTCCACTGGCGAACATTGGCTCATCCACGGCTCGTGGCACAGCGGATTTGCAGCATTGCAGATAGACCCGACCACCGGCAAACCGCTCCTCGCCACCGACTCCGACCCGTGGGCAGACGACGCCGCTCAACTCCAAGAGCGTTTTGGTCGCAGGATTGGCACTCGCACCGCCAACAACCGTTGGCAGGGCAGCGAAGCACCCGAAGTGATTGAAAAGGACGGATATTTCTACCTCTTTATGGCTTACGACGGTCTCGACGTGCCTTACAACACCCGCGTAGTCCGCAGCAAGAGCATCGACGGCAGCGCAGAATCGTATTTTGACATCACGGGCAGGAATTTCACCAACGGTCGCGGCGATTGCTATCCGATTGTAACTCACCCCTACAAATTCAGCGGCAGCAAGGGCTGGGTTGGCATTTCGCACTGTTGCGTGTTCCAAAACGAGACGACCAAAGAATGGTTCTATTGCTCTCAGGGACGATTTCCCAACGATGCAGGCGGCAACGCTCCAAACGCCGTGATGCTGGGCCACGTGAGGAAGATTTATTGGTGTCCCAAATCGCCCGACGCACTCGACGACCTCTGGCCTATTGCCTCGCCTGAACGTTACGGCGCAGTGCCTGCCGTTGCTATTACAAAAGAAGAACTCGTTGGCAAATGGGAACACATCAACCTCGAATACAAATACGGCGAGCAAAACGTTTCCAAAGAACTCGAACTCAAAGCCGACGGCACGATGACCGGCGCACTCACAGGCAAATGGTCTTACGACGCCGCAAAAAAATACTTGACCCTCGAAGTTGGCGACGTGAAATCTATTGTTGTGGTTGACCGCGAATGTGATTGGGAGTCCAATCCGCGCAAGGCAACCATCGTATATGCTGGCATCGAAAACGCAGCATCCGCACCAAAGACCTTCTGGGGAAAGAAAGTGGAATAAAATAACAAAAGTGTGAAATAAAAAATGCCGTTGCAGGAGTTGCGACGGCGTTTTTTGTTTATATTTGCAGCACAAAACAATTATCAATTATGAATTACAAACTACTAATCATACTTTACATATTATTATTGCCATTGA
This sequence comes from uncultured Bacteroidales bacterium, assembly GCA_946409405.1. Lineage (GTDB taxonomy): Bacteria > Bacteroidota > Bacteroidia > Bacteroidales > UBA3824 > UBA3824. The sequence continues at coordinate 1,896 of CAMJWL010000120.1, read as the reverse complement.
CAGCCTTTGCGCAAGACAACTCCCCCGACTTCCTCGGCGAAATTCTCACCAACGCTGCCGAAGCCGACGACGAAGACCTTGCCGAAACCGCCGAAATGAACTGCGAATATTTAGAAGATATTTCCGAAAACAAAATTGATGTTAACACCAATAATATCAACGAGTTGCAATCCATTCCAATCTTCAATGCCATACAGATTGGCGACATATTGGAATACCGACAAAGATATGGCAACATCATGAGCCTCGGCGAACTCAAAGCAATCGCATCGTTAACTACAGAAAACATCAGGCAAATCACTCATTTTATATCGATTGGCGACAGTGCCACAAGCCGCCGTCAAATTACTTTCCGCGAAATGTTGACCAAAGGGCGGCATTATATTTCCACATTAAACAAGATGGTTTTGGAACGTCAGGCGGCGTATGTGGCTGATAGTGTAGGCAATACGAAATACGAAGGCAACAGGATGCGATGGTGCTTCAAATACCGTTACAAATTTGAAGACCGCATCGCATGGGGCGTTACTGCCGAAAAAGACGCGGGCGAAAGTTTGGGTTTCGACAAATACAAATACGGTTTTGATTATTATTCGTTGTATCTGAGAATTAGCAAGTTAGGCATCTTCGACAAAATAATCCTCGGCGATTATACTGTAAAATTTGGTCAAGGGCTGATGTTGGGCGGAGGTTTTTCGATGGGCAAGTCGATGACTGGCAACAACTTCACCGGTTGCGCCCAAATACGCGAATACGGCTCTGTAAACGAAAACCGTTTTTATCGAGGCGCGGCGGCAACAATAAAGATTACAAAAAATCTATTGCTGACCACTTTTGCGAGCGCAAACCTCGTGGACGCATCGTGCGAAAGTACTGAATTTCATTCGTTTAAGACCGACGGATACCACCGCACCGCCCGCGAACTTGCCAACAAGGACAATCTCCGCGAAACCGTTGGCGGCGCGATTGCAGAATACCGTTGCGGCAAATTTCAAGTAGGCGCGGCAGCGTATTATTATGATTATGACAAACAATTTGTGCCGCGCACCCAACTCCGATACGCCCAAATGTACAGCAACAAAGAGGGCGTTGGCGCGTCTATTTGTTACCGTTACGACAGCAAAAAAATGAGTTTTTATGGCGAAACGGCGGCAGACAAACACGGCAACATAGCCACAATTAACGCCGCCGACATAATGCCCGCCAACAATTTTATGCTGCGGATTTTACAGCGTCATTATTCATCTAAATATCAGGCGTTCAAGGCGTTGTCGTTTGGTCAAACATCACGCGCAAGCAACGAGGACGGCGTTTATATCGGCATCTCCGCCGAACCTTGCAAATGGTTTGGTGCGGAGGCTTGGGCGGATGTTTTTAGATTGCCATGGGCGGGCGCGTACAACAGACTTCCAGCGTCTGGCAACGAAGGAATGTTGCAATGCAAATTTCGTATCAATCGCCGTTACAACCTGACAATCAGGCTAAAACACAAAGAACGTCAAAACACCGATCTCGACGAAGGCATCACAAAAACGGGATATTTGAAGGTTAGCAATACTTATAAACCGACGGACGCATTGTCGCTGACCTCCGCCGCACAATGGAGCCGTTGCAATACTGGCGAGGAGAGCAAGGAACACGGATATTTGATTATTCAGGATTTTACATGGAGTCTCAACGGTTTTCCGCTCATTTTGACTGCGCGATACGCCTTATTTTCAGCACCTTACAGCGCGAGGATTTACGTCTTTGAGAGCGACGTGAGCGGGGCGTTTTCATCACCTGGATATTTTTATGAAGGTCAACGGATTTACTTGGTGGCTGGCTGCAAAATTGGCAATAAAGCAACATTGCAACTAAAAATTTCGCAGTGGCAATACTTTGACCGTCAGACAG
>CAMJWL010000119.1 GCA_946409405.1 uncultured Bacteroidales bacterium | reverse complement strand
GCGCGTTTTTTAGTGTCGGTGTCGGTGGTGTTGTGGAGGGTTTTCATTGCGGCGAGCATTTCTTTGAGTTCCTCCAGCGAATAATGTTCCAGACGGGCACGGAGTTCGGAGTTGGCGGGTACGTCGATGAGTTGATAATTTCTGATGACCGCCTCAATATATAGACCCGTGCCGCCGCACATTATCGGAGTACGTCCGGCGGCGCGAATCTGATTGTAAACATCAAAAAAATCTCGTTGATACCTGAACACGTTGTATTTTTCGCCTGCGTCGAGGATGTCGATGAGGTGGCATTTGACCGGCGAACCATCTACGATATAGTCGTCAACGTCCTTGCCTGAACCTATATCCATGCCACGATATACCTGGCGCGAATCGGCACTGATGACGTCCGTGCCGAGCGCGTGGGCGAGGTGCGCGGCAAAAGATGTTTTGCCGCCTGCCGTGGGACCAAGGATTGTGATTAGGTTCATTAGTCAATAATTTTTTCCAAACTTGCGTTATACACGTGCATTGCCTTCTGCGACATGCCCATTGACGAGAATCCGCCGTCGTTGTAGAGGTTTTGCATGGTGATTTTCTTGGTGAGGTCGGAGAAGAGGGTAACGCAGTAGTTGGCGCAGTCTTCGGCGGTGGCGTTGCCGAGGGGCGACATACGGTCTGAATAGTCCATCAAATTGTCGATGCCCTTGACGCCCGAACCTGCTGTGGTCATCGTGGGCGACTGCGAGATGGTGTTGACGCGCACTTTCCTGTCGCGACCGTAGATGTAGCCAAAACTGCGGGCGATGGATTCGAGCAATGCCTTTGCGTCTGCCATGTCGTTGTAACGGTAGAATGTCCTCTGACCAGCCACATAACTCAAAGCAACTACCGAACCCCATTCCTTGATGGCGTCGAGTTTGTAGGCGGTCTGCAACATCTTGTGGAACGAGAACGCCGAAATGTCCATTGTCTTGGTGTAGAAGTTGTAGTCAACGTCGTCGTAACTGCGGTTTTTCCTCACGTTGAGCGACATGCCGATTGCGTGGAGAACAAAATCGATCTGACCGCCAAATTTTTCCATTGCGCGGGTGAATACAGCCTTCAAGTCGTCGAGGCTGGTGGCGTCGGCTTCCACGATTTCGGAGCCAGTCTTTTCTGCCAGTTTCTTCAACGTGCCAAACCTCAATGCCGCCGGAGTGTTGCTCAGAATGAACTCTGCGCCCTCTTCGTGGCAGCGTTCTGCGATGTGCCACGCGATGGATTTTTCGTCCAACGCGCCAAATATGATTCCTTTTTTACCTTTTAAAAGATTGTACATGATTGTCCTTTTTGAATTTGGGCGCAAAAATAACGATTTTAGTTTGCTTTAATGTAGGTTTGACGTTATCTTTTTTTTAACTTTGCAGCGCGAAACAGGGGAACGCCTTGCGGCGTTCTATTTTTTTAACGAAGATTACCGTCAATTTTTTCGTCAATTACCGTCAATTCCTTTAAAAATTGATGACAATTGACGAGTAAATTGACGAAAAATGACGTTTAAAAAAGCACAGTCGCCGTAGGCGGCTGATACACAATGAAATATTGTTTAAATAGAAAATGAAATTGGAGTTTTTTATGGTGTCGCGCCTTGTGCGCGGTGCCAATAGCGGCGGGGTGGCGTCGTCGGTGGTCAAGATTGCTGTGGCTGCCGTCGCGCTGTCGGTGTGCGTGATGATAGTTTCGATAGCGGTGATTGTGGGCTTCCGAAACGAAATCATGGACAAGGTGGTCGGCTTTGGCTCGTGCGTCAACATCATCAACCGCGAGAGTGCCGCCAACCTCGAATCGTTGCCGATAGATGCGCGGCAAGATTTTTATCCGTCAATCGCCAACGAAGACGGCATCAGCCACATACAGCGTTACGCCCTGAAACCATGCATCTTCAAATCTGGCTCCGACATCATGGGCGTGATGCTCAAAGGCGTCGGCGAGGAGTACGATTGGAGTTTTTTTGAGGGCAACATGATAAGCGGGCATACCTTGAATGTGCCAGACACGGTGAGCGGCAACCGCATTGTCATCTCAAAAAAAATGGCTGACCTCCTCAACCTCGAAGTAGGCGGCAGCGTGGTGGCGTATTTTATCCAAGACCCGCCGCGAATGCGCAAATATACCATTGTGGGCATTTATTCAACGGGTTTGGAAGATTGCGACAAAATGTTTGCGATGGTGGATATTGCAGGTATTCAGAAGATTAACGGATGGAACGAGAACCAAATCACTGGTTTTGAAGTGATGATAGACGACATCTCGCAACTCGAAGTGATGACCGAAATCGTGCGCGGCGTGGCGGGCTACCGTATCGCCGAGGACGGGTCGATGCTGCGCGTAGCCAACGTCCGCGAAAACAACAGCCAACTCTTTGATTGGATTACACTTACGGAGATGAATGTGTGGGTGATTATCGCAATAATGGTGTTCGTGGCATTCGTCAATATGAGCACTGCGCTCTTGATAATCATCTTTGAAAAAGCCTCCATGATTGGTCTGATGAAGGCCATTGGCGCGAGGAATTGGCAGATTCGCAAGGTCTTTATTCTGCAAAGTCTCTATATCCTGATGAAAGGTCTGGTAATCGGCAATTTGATTGCATTTGCCATTGTTGCCGTGCAGCATTTTACGGGCGTCATTGCCCTCGACGCCGAATCGTATTACGTGGATCACGTGCCGTGCGCGTTGGATTTATGGCATTTTGAGGCGGTGGATTTTGGCACACTTATTTTAATGACAATCATGATGGTGCTGCCAAGCCTTGCAATCGGATTGATGCAACCGGCAAAAGTTATCGGTTTCAAATAGTCTTGTCGTTAATCTCAAATCCCCACAGGCTGATGTCGTCGCGCTGTTCTTCGAGTCCCTGCCAGTTGTTGAGGAGCGCGTCAACAAACATTTTCTGGTCTTGGATGCGCGGGGTGTAGGTGGATTTGAGCATCATCTTGACGCGGCTCGTGCCAAAACGCTTGCGCATGATGTTGTTTTGGTCTTTGATGCCGTCGGTGGTCAGGTAAACTCGGTCGCCGTTGTTGAGGCGCACATCGTGGTCGGTGAAGAAAAATATATCGGCGTAAGTCTGTCCGCCGATGCCGCGACGGTCTGCCTCCACGGTCTCCACCTCGTCGGTGCTTTTGCGGTAGATGAATATCGGCTGTTTTGCGCCGGCATATTTGAGTTCCCATTGATGGTTTTCGTCCTCCACACGCTTAAAACGGCAGATGGCGATGTCCATGCCGTCGTTGTTTTCCGAAACGTCCTGTTTTAATGCCAACTGTATCTTCTCGTGCATGGTTTCGAGGATTATGGACGGGCGGTCTATCTTCTGTTCGTTGATGAGTTCGCCGAGAATACGTATGCCAATCATGCTCATGAACGCGCCAGGTACGCCGTGTCCCGTGCAGTCGCCAAGCACCGCAAAAGTGTATTCGGGAGTTGTGGTGAGCCAATAGAAGTCGCCCGACACGATGTCTTTTGGGCGATATACAATGAAACTGTCGAAGAATGCCGCCAATTGCTCCTCGTCGGGCAGCATAGCCTCCTGTATTGTCTGGGCGTACTTGATGCTGTCGGTGATGTAATTGGTCTTGGTGGTGATTTGCTTGTTGCGGAGTTCGAGTTCTTGGAATGCCTCGGTGAGTTTCTGCGCCTGTTCTTCGAGTTGCTTGTGCTGTTCGGACAGCACCTCGTTTTGCTCCTTGATGCCAGCCTGTTGCACCTCCATCTGAGCGGTGATAAGCGAGAGCATTTCGGCTTGCATGCTTAGTTCGCGCTGATGCTCAGAAACATTGGTGATGTTGCCGTAGATGGCGTTCTCGTCGTTTTGGTATTTAATCTTGGAGAGGGTGATGTTGAGGGAGATTTTCTTTTCGCCCAAGCCCATCTCCACTTCGTATGTGCTTATGAGATTGCGTTTTAGACATTTTTCGATGGCGGCGGTTGCGGCCTCACGTCTTATCAGGAGTTCCACAAGAGTTTCCTGCGGAAGTTCGAGATTGTAGTCGGTGGGGTTGATGTTGGTCCAGTACAGATGCCCGTCGCCGCTGATGATAAATTTTGGCATGTTTGCGGAGGTGGCAATGTCCACAAAGACAGCGTCGTTGTGTATTTTGGCGGAGAGAGACTCGTTTTCGGCAGAAAGTTTTTCTATATAGTTGTTGAGGGAGTCAAAATGTCTGGAGTATCTTTTCCAAAACACCACAAACTCTATGATAGTCAGCGCAATGGTAAACAGAAGCAAATATATAAATAGTGCGTCTGGGATGCTCCTGGTTTTCACTATATATAGCAACATCAATCCCTGTATCACCGCCAACCCCAATGGCAGCAACACCTCAATCGCTTTACTCGGTTTGTGGTCCTTTTTATTTTCGCTCATTTTGTATGCACTGTTTATCCCCGCAAGATACAATTATCTTTTGTAACCACCAAATTTTAATCCTAAAATTTATGATTTTTTTTGTTTTGTGGGCGAGCCGCTCATATTCCAATCATTTTTTCCATGGCTGCAATATGGTGGAATTGGGCGAGCCTGAGTATTTTTGCGTCGGCGGATTGAGGAGAATCGGGTAGCGGCTCTTGTTCATTACATATACCGCCACCGAATCCATCCACGCAAACGCCGATTCGGGTCTTGGGTGCGCTCCGTCTGGGAAACGCTTGTATGTCAGGTCTTTGGACGGAAAATAACGGCGGCTGCCCACGTTGTCCAGTATCATTTCGTTGATGCCAGTGTCTGGTTTCCAGTTTGGCGGGCCAATCCATACAAAAGGTATTGTGTCTATCTGTTCGAGGATGTGCTTGACGTATGGGGTGCGTTTCTCAATGATGTTGCTCACAAAAAGTTCGTTGGCACCGAGGATGAGCATGATGTACGTGGGCTTCTCCTTTTCGATGAAATATTTGAGCGTGTCGGTGGTGCCGTACCATTCGGTCTGCGAACTGTACCAAATCACTGACGCCATCTCGTGTCCGTTTTCCTTGCAATAGTCGCGCAGCCGCCAGCGGAATTGTTCGAGCATCGAGTCGCCAATCAGAAGGATTTTTTGCGCTGACGAGTCGATGCCAGTGCGCGGCGTGTATTCCGACATATACACAGAGTCGATGGCAACGGGTATGCTGTCGCCCATTATAAACTGATAGATGTCCGACTTCTTCATCGGTTCGTCGCCGATGTTCATGGTCGGTTTGGCAAACGAATACGCCGCCATAAGCACCGTCGCCGCCAATATAATTATAATAGTGTGGTATGAATATTTCATTTGTTGATTTGTTGATTTGTCGATTTGTTGATTCCTCTTTTCTGCCCCATGAGCCATTCAAGATTTTCGTAGTCGTTATAGACCTTGTTCCAGATGAAGTGACCCATCTTGGGGTACTCGGTGTATTCAATCATTTTGCCGCCCTGGCTCTTGATTGCGTTGGTGATGTTGCGCGAGCGGCATACTGGCACAGCCTTGTCGAGTGTGCCGTGGAAGGTGCGAATGGGTATGTTAACGAGCCGCCGCGCCTCCTTCTCGTCGGCTCCACCGCAGAGTGGCATCGCCGCCGCAAACTTCTTGGGATACCTTGTGATGATGTCCCAAGTGCCGTAGCCGCCCATCGACATGCCCGTTACGTAGAGCCTCATTGTGTCGGCGTCGGGCAGAGAGGCGATGCTGTCGAGGAGCGAGTTGGCGGCGTGGAGGTATTTGGATATTTTGGCGGGCAGTGTGTGCCAGGTGCGCGTCCAGTCGGTCTCGCACCATCGGTATTCTTCCGCGCACTGCGGCACGATGACGTAGCACGGATGCTCGCGGCGAAATTTTGGGGCGGCAAACACCGTGTCGATATACGTCAACTGTGCCTCGTTGTCGCCGCCGCGCTCGCCTGCGCCGTGCAGAAACAGGATGACGGGATATTTTCCTGTGGTGTCGCCGTCATTTCTCTCCGGCGTAAGGAGGCGGTAGGGCAGCACCGTGCCGAGCGAGTCGGTGAAGTAAAGTTTTGCGTACTTGGCTCGGCAGGCGGCATCCACCTTGGGCTGCACCTGGGCTTCCACAGATGCCGTCGCCGAGAGCGCACACATTATTAATATAAGTATAATTTTTTTCATTTTGAGTGTCATTTTTTCAAACGCAAAGATACAACAAATAAACCAAAAACAAAAATCTTTGACTTTGCATAAAAAAAACTTGACAAAAATTTGTAAAGAACAATTATTATTCTTAACTTTGAAGGCGAGTTTTGACGGTAATTGCGGCACATAAAAATTGCGCCGAGGCAAAACTCCTGAAAATCAGAGCAATGATTCGGGTTATGTAAATTTTAGTTACAAAAAAGATAAAAAAGGCTAAAATGGCTTGATTATTGTTTCTGACTAATACACAAAGTACCATTATCATCGTAAGACATGGAAAGCGCAGTCACAGAAAAACATCGCATGGTCGATAACATAGCCATCAGTTACACCGGCATCTTCGACACGGAGATACTTTCGGTGTTGGCCAAGGAGATAGAGGGAACGCTTTCCCCCGACGACAAGGTCAACAAGAAGGTGTTTAAGATATTTATCGAGCTTGCCCAAAACATAGCCTTCTACAGCCTTGAACGCGAGGCTAATGCGGAAGGCAACGACACGGGTGTAGGCACCATGATAATAAGGAACTTCGACGACCATTACGTATTTTCCACCGGCAACAAGACAACCATGGAAAACATAATACCCGTAATGGAGAAGTGCGACAACATCAACTCCATGAGCCGCGAAAAACTCCGCGAGTACCGCCGCTTGCAGCGCAACATGCCCGCCGGAGAGAAGGGCGGAGGCAACATCGGGCTTATCCAGGTGGCGCTCACGGCGTCCAACCCCTTGGAGTACTCGCTCATCAAGTGTCCCGACGGCACATACTTCTATATAGTAAGCGTCAGGATAGACAAAGAGTAAACGGCTCACACCTAATTAGTTAACGTATGTAAAACCATTATAGGCAAAAAGAGATGGAAGATATTCACATAGAAGGAGTACACGAGGCCTTTTTCACGCCGACAGTCAATTTTGAGGTGGCCACTGGACATTGCGAAATATCCGGCGAGTCGTATTTGGAGGAGACTTCCAAATTCTACGCGAGGCTCATCGAGTGGATGAAGAAGTACATTGCCGAAGTCAAAGGCCCGCTGACATTCGACTTCAAGTTGAGTTACTTCAACACAAGTAGTTCCAAATGCTTGGTTGACATCCTTGACGTGCTCAAAAAATATCAGAACGATGGTGGCAAGATAGAAGTAAATTGGTACTACGACGACACCGAGGAGGAACTCGAAGAAGTGGAGGATTTCATTCTCGAGACCGGCCTCGACATCAACAAAATACCAATCGAAATATAAAAAATTTGAGTATTTTTTGCACAAGAACAAAAAATGCACTAAATTTGCGAAAAATATAAAAAGAATAGGCATGGAAAAATTAGACGGCAAATACGATTTTAGCCTTTACGAATACCATAACCTGTTGCAACAGAATATCTTGGTATCATACAAGGGCCCGATTGACGAGCGCATCATGAACGTCATCGGCGACAACATAGAGCTCGTTACCAACGACGGCAACGACAAGGCGAAGAGCAAGATTTTCAAGATATTCATGGAACTTGCCCAGAACGTATGGCTGTACAGCGCGGAATCGTGCAAGACTGCCTCGGGTCGCAAACTCGGCATGGGAACCCTCGTGATAGGTGAGTTTGGCGACTCGTACACATTTGTAACGGGCAACGTGGTGCGCAACAGCGACATCGAGCCGGTAATCGAAAAATGCGAGATTATCAACTCACTCGACCGCGACTCGCTCCGCGAATACCGCCGCGAACAACGCAGGCTCGGCGGCGACAAGAAAAACTCCGGCAACATCGGCCTCATACAAGTGGCTCTCACTGCCGAAAGCCCGCTCGACATCGAACTCACACCCGTCAGCGACGACGAATCTTTCTTCTCCGTGGCGGTAAAAATTAAAAAAACCGTTAACTAAGCCAATAACGGCACAAGTTTTGGTTTTATAATGATAACGAACAAAATTGGTCAACACATATAAACAGAAAATCGAATATGGAATTGGAAGATATTGTGATAGAAGGTTCACACAAAAACTTTTTCACACCTTCGGTCAACTTCAGCGCTAAGACCGGCATCTGCGAACTCTCGGGAGAGTCGTTCCTCGAGGACACGCAGGAGTTTTACAAGCCGCTCGTCGATTGGCTCGAGGAATACACCACCAAAATCAAGAAGCCGATAGCCTTCCTGATCAAGTTGACATACTTCAATACGAGTACGTCCCGCTGTATCCTCGACCTTCTCAACGTCCTCAAAGACTACGAGGACGAAGGTGGCGACGTAACCGTCAACTGGCACTACGACGAAAACGACTCCGACATGGAGGAGGACATCGAGGACTACATGATAGACACCGGCCTCAACATCAACATCATCCCGTTTTAACATGCGGGGTGCGGCGTAGCACGTTTCAAGTAAAACAAATCAACACACTAATTAATGTTAACAACAAAAAAATTCTAACCCAAAATGGAAGACATTCACATATCCGGCTTCAAAGACTGCTACATACAGCCTACCGTAGATTTCGTGGAATCTACTGGCGAGTGTGCCATAAGCGGCGAGTCTTTCATGGAGGAGACCGCTAAGTTTTATTGGCCGCTTGTAGAATGGGTGAAGGAATACGGCAAAAAACACAACAAGATAGTATTCACCTTCTCTCTCACATATTATAATACAAGCACCTCGAAGTGGTTGCTCGCCATACTCAAAGAACTCCGCGAAATGGAGAATGAGGGCGGCGAGGTTACCGTAATATGGCATTACACGCCCGACGATACCGACATGAACGACGACATCATGGACTACATGGTTGATACTGGTCTCCACATCAACATGGTGCCGTTTGATGAACCATAAAATAATAATTCCTTTTCGATACTACTCGATGTCAGTTCCTCCAATGTTGACCAATTATGGCGGGGCTGACTTTTTTTTATACAAATATAAACAAAAAAATGTTTCATATTTCAAAAATAATTGTTAATTTCGCACTCGTAATACTTATCAAACTTATAAAAATTAAAATTTAAATTATGTTTGTCTTAATGATAATAGTTTTTGTCGTAGGGTATGCTTGCATTGCCCTCGAACACAAACTGAAAATTGACAAGGCAGCCACAGCCTTGATGCTTGGAGCGTTAATGTGGATTCTACTTGTTATCGGAAAGGACGGACTCCTCAACGAGAACGAGGCGTGGTCGAAGTATTGTACCGAACATGCGATTACAGACCCGCACGACGACGAAGCCCAGACCCAGTATCTGATTAATGAGGAGAGCCTTCTCCACCTTGGCGACACATCCGAGACCCTTTTCTTCCTTCTTGGCGCAATGACCATAGTAGCCATCATCGACAAGCACAACGGTTTTACAATCATCACCAACAAGATAACCACCCGCAGCAAGAAGATACTCCTGTGGATGCTTAGCGTCATCACCTTCTTCATGTCGGCGGTGCTGGACAACCTGACTACCACCATCGTAATGGTAACTCTTCTAAACAAACTTGTGGCAGACCGGCATCTGCGGTGGACGTATGCCGGCATGATTATCCTGGCTGCCAATGCGGGCGGCGCGTGGAGTCCTATTGGCGACGTTACCACCATCATGCTGTGGATAGGCGGATACATCACTGCCGTCAAGGTAATCGCGATGCTCATCGTGCCGTCGCTTGTGTCGATGATAATCCCGCTCTTTGTGCTGAGCCGCACATTGAAAGGCGACCTTGAAGCACCGGAAGCCACCACCCTCGTTGACCAACCCGAAAGCCGTATGCGCGCATTCTGCCTTTATTGGGGCATAGCGTCGTTGCTGATGGTTCCCGTATTGAAAACCACCCTCCACCTGCCTCCTTATATGGGCATGATTTTGGTGTTGGGTCTGTTTTGGCTTATTGCCGACCTTGTACACCATCACAAGGGCGATTTCAGGGAAAATTCTGTTACTAAGATACTTTCGGGTGTTGACACCCCGACCATCCTGTTCTTCCTCGGCATTTTGACGGCGGTTGCGGCATTGCAGACTTCTGGTCATTTGTCAAAAATGGCCCACTTGCTTGACGACTCCTTCAACAGCAACACCTACGGCATCGGTCTTGCAATCGGTGTACTCTCGTCAATAGTTGACAACGTGCCGCTCGTGGCAGGTTCTATGGGTATGTACGATTTGGGTGCAACGGCAGATTTGGCATTGGACGGCACATTCTGGCAGTTGCTTGCATACGCGGCTGGTACGGGTGGCAGCATCCTTATCATTGGCAGCGCGGCTGGCGTGGCAGCAATGGGATTGGAGAAGATAGAGTTTGTTTGGTATCTCAAACATGTAAGTTGGCTCGCGCTTATCGGCTACTTCGCTGGTGCGCTCTGTTTCTGGTTGCTGCACAGCGTGATTTTTGTGTAATGGAGTGCAGGCGGCTCGCCTGCCCAACAATATAAAAAAGAGTGCAACCCGATTGTGGTTGCACTCTTTTTTTATTTGCATTTTTTCTCCATTGCGAGGAGGCATTGCTTGAAACTCGTGGTCATGTTGCTCATAAGGTCGTGGAATACAAAGAGTTTCATTGGCATCACCTCAAATTTGTCCTGTGGCTTCCAGTTGGCGACGAGGCGGACGATGGCTTTTTCGTAAAGG
>CAMJWL010000118.1 GCA_946409405.1 uncultured Bacteroidales bacterium | reverse complement strand
TACCAAGGAGATAGTACCAACCGTTGCGGTAGATGAGGTCGGTAGCCTCGCAGTCTATTGCAACGTCGATTGCCTTGTTGCCCTCCACGCGCTTGCCGGTCTTGGGATCGAGTTCCACAAGGCGAATGAAGCCAAAATAAGTACCGTAAGTGAGCCACAAGCGACCGTCCGTCGGGTCGAGGAGGAGGCCTGCATCTATGGCGTCGCAATCCTCGTCATATTCAGATCCCGCTACTTCGATAGGCTCTGTGAACTTGAAGTCGGGAGATTTGGGGTCGAGAGTCTTGTTCCACATTGTAACAACTTTGCCCGCGTGACCGCCGCCGAGACCGCCGCCTGTGGTGCTGTATGCCACGAGATAACGGTCGCCAATCTTGATTGCATCGGGAGCCGCGCCGCCGCCGGGACGTTCCGCGCCGCCGTTCCAAGTCCATCCGTCCTCAGAAATCAGACCGCCGCCGCCCGTGCCGAAGGTGTAATATTTGCCGTCGCACTCCATAATTGTGGAGGGGTCGTGGATGAACGGTGTGCCAATCTGTGCGTTGGAGTTTTGTACAAATGCCGCCGACGCCACGCACAATGCGCCTGCAAGTATATGTCTTGTTTTCATTGTTTTCTGAAAATTTTGTTATTAATTAAAATTAGTTGCAGGTTACAGTGATGTTCTTTACGGGCTTGCCGTTTTCGTCGATGAACCTTACACAGAAGTCGCTCATACCGGGGCCGTTGATTACTGCGCCGCGAAGGATGTTTTTGCCTTTTTTGAGGGTGATGCGCTTAGAAACGCAATCGTCCATCACCATACGACGGTCGCCCGAAAGGATTACCGCTTCCTCGTCGTTGAGCCACCACATCGAAGCCGAGTTGGAGCCTACTGCAAGGCGCACGTTGGGGATGTCTTGTTCACAGTTGATGACTGTAACTGCGTGGAAGATAATGCCGTAGCGGGTCTTGTTGTTGCCGGTTGCAAAACGGTAGAGTTTCACGTTGAAGAGTTTGCTGTCGTAGGCGTGCCATACGAGGGTCTCCTTTGCAGGCACGGGGTCGGGGAATTTGAATCCCATCGGCGGACGCTGACCGTCAAATTTTACCTCCGGCTCTTTGAGGACTGTCGCCTTCACTTTCTCGCCGTTTTTGGGGATTGTCTTGAATTGGTTGGGGTAGTACTCCTTGGTGAGTTGTTCGCGGATGTAACTGTCCACAAACACTGTGTTGCCACGGTTGGGGCGTCCGATGGGGTCGAGCAACAGCCAACGTCCGATGAAGCCGTCTTCATTAGGTTTGGCGGGCGTTTGGGACGCCGGTACAAAATAGTTGTCGATGCTCGGCGAGGGCGGCACTTGCTGTTGAGGCTGTGCGTTCCTGTTCTGCGCCGAAAGTGTAAATGCTTGACCTACAAGCATCGCGATTACAATCGAAACTTTCAAATTGCTTCTCATACTTAACTTATTATTAAAATTTGAGGTTAGAAATAGTAGTGTCTTCATTCATATTTGACAACCTGTTTTAATGTTGGTTTAATGTTGAATGAAGATTTTTTTTATTTTTTTTCAATGAAGGAAGGGAAGTTTGCGGGGGATTATATAGAAAAATTACCGTCAATTTTCTCCCATTGAAAAAGGAAAAATTGACGGTAATTGATGTACAAATTTTCGGTTATTTTCGTGGGGAAAAGGCGGTTAGAGGTTGTTGATTTCGTCGATGGACAAGCCTGTTGCTTTGGCGATGAGGGCAGGTGTCATTGTGTTCAATTCTTTGAGGTTGCGGGCAATGGCGAGTTTTTCTTCTGCGCGGCCTTCTGCACGACCTTCTGCGCGTCCTTTTTCGATGCCACGATTTTCGCCGCGCTTTTCCGCGCCCAAAATCGATGACCTTTCGGTTATAATATCAAGCCAATATTTTTGATATGCAGCCATTTCCGCATCTGTATATGCCGACTCCTCCACAATCTGCAACGCCTCGCTGATTTCGGGATTTGCCAACAGGTCGGGGTCAACCTCCTTGGTGTTTTCGTCTATCTGTGTAAGAAATTTCATCCATAATTCCTTCATCGCTTTGTCGCCCTTGTTGGATGGCTTGAATTTGGGAAGTTCCACAAATATCAATGCCAAATTGGTGTGTATGTCGGCAGGATGTTTTTTGTTGGCGATATAATACTCTTGGATAAACTCGCCCTCGGCGTTGAAACAGAACGCCTCCTCGTTTACCAAACTCAGTGCGTAAACATCTTTCAATTCTTCAAAGGAAATGCCTTTTTGGAGTTGGTTGGAGTACGCAGCGGCTGCGTTGAATACTGTCCTCGAAAAGAATTCTTGCGTCCAATACGACTGCATCTCCACAATAAAATGCCTGTTGTAATTGTCCTTGCACCTTACGTCAACGATGGAATACTTTTTTGCCGGGGTGTTTGGCACGTTTTCAGGCGTAAGGTATTCCACCGACATTATTTGCATACCGTCGGGCAGTGGCAAAAGCGCATTCAAAAGGCTCTTGACGAGGTTTGGATGCTTGCCAAATATTTTCTTGAAAGTCAGGTCGGCTTTCGGATTGAGGTATTTTGACATAGTTGATGCACGTTATTAGTTCACTTCACGTGTGCAAAAATATATATTTTTTCTTATAAACAAAAATTACCGACAATTTTCTCGGAAATTGACGGTAATTTTTGGGGGATTGTGGGAGATTTTGGCGGGAAATTTTTTGTGGGTTATAAATTTAACCAAGACTTTTTACAAACGTTTCTTTGGTCATAACTTCCTCGTTGCCGCCTGCAATGCGCGTTATATGCCAAATATCATTTTCTAGTATGGGCAGATAATAATTGTACTCAGTGAGTTCGGAGCAACGTTTGTAACACTTTTTTAGCGCAAGAATCTTGTTGTTATATTCTTGGCTGTCTAATTGCGCGGCGTTGCTTACGTTAACGCTTTTTACCTCAAACAGATGAATCCGACCACACTTGTCTTTTAACACAAAATCGGGATATGAAGCGTGAACACCGTTTTTATAGTATTCAAATTTTATTTCGGAATTGGCAAGATAGTTTTTACCCCATAGATATTTGTTTTCGGCATTTAGCAATTTGGGTTCTTCTAAGCCGTCGAGTCTCGGCGTTCCATAATTGGGATTTGGATCGCCAACCTCGGCGGTACTAAAATTATCGTGTGAAATATCTTTGAGAATATTAGCCCATTCACGTTCCGCCTCGCTGTCAAAAGAAAATTTGTCGCTGCCGTCCTTGCGTCGCCAAACCCAATCGCTGATGTTTTGGTAATGCTCGTTGTCAACATAAACTGAGGTAAGCGGGAATGACACTTCTTTGGGTTTGCCGTCGCTGTCAGTTACTATTTCCATACTTTCGGAATAGTCGCAAATAAATTTGTCAGATTCTTTGTTAACGGCATCAATATGGTCGCAGAAACGCCACCATTTTTGAGGAGTGTCTGCATATTGATAACACAAGTCGCGGACACCGTTTTCACATCGTTGCAGTTTTGCAAAAAGTGTGAAAATGTTGCCGTGTGTTACATCGGTTTTAGATTTTTCAGCAATCAGTTTGTCAACGTCAAAATCTTTGCGTTCAGAGAGTTCCTTCAAACGTGTTGTCTTAATTTTGATTGCAGATGGAATGTCAAAAAGGCTACCGAACAGCCGCACCTGACGCGATTTTTTGCCTTTGTCGGGCTGAATGCCCCAAATCCACGCAGTCGTGGCGAGGTTTTGGGCTTCGGAGGGCAATTTTTCAAAATCTTTTAGGCGTGGATTGCGGCGCACACGCCCCATAACTTGCTCGTCTAATTGTTTGCTTTTGGTGTCGCGAACTTGGTAGAGCATACAAGCACGTGGAATGTCCCAACCTTCTGAAATAACCATCTTGAACACAATAACGTCGATGGTGGAGCCGTTGCCTTTGGCGTAGTCTTTCCAACGTTCAACAGGAAGTTTTTTCTTGACATCGTCGTTGGTGTCGCACTTGTCTTTATTATTAATAATCGACATCCATTTGAGGGCTTGATGCTCAGTTTTGTCGAGTGTAGATTTTATGATTGCCCATTCTTCGTCGGCTTTTTCCTTGTTGGAAATCTGTATGATGAGACACGGATTAACGCCCAAAAGATTGACGTAATTTTCGCGTATTTCCTCAAATTTTTTGAGTGCGATTTCTACTGTGTCGGTTTCCGCGCCCCATTCTATTGTTTTGATTAGTTTTGCGTTCATAGCCGCTTCGTCGGTAATCTCCACATCAGGTACTTGACCGCGTTTGAGGTTTGGCGTGGCAGAAAAGTTGATTATTTTTTCAAAATAACTCGGCGCAATGCTGTCGAGATTGTTGGTGGCTTGGTGACATTCGTCTTTTATTAGGTAGATGTATTTGCGGTAGCCATCTTTTCCTAAGGTTATGGTTTCGAGAAAATTAACCAATGCGCCCTCGTCTTTGAGTTTTGACTTGTCTTTGAAAAGGTCGCGCGGCAATACATAAACGTTGTACCCTTCGGGGATAAAGAGCCGCTCTTCGCCCGCCGCCTCCGACGAAATCAGGTACGAATTGATATTTGGAAATATGTTTGTGTCGGCGAGTTCTTTGAATACCATAAAATTTTGTTCCGCCAATCCGCCTTTCGACAGGGTGGAAACCAAAAACACGATGCTACCGTCGGTTTGCAAAGTGCGATTGATAAAATCCGCCATCATCCGGGTTTTGCCGCTGCCCGTTGGTGCACGGAATGTAAGTTCGCGTTTGCTGCCGACTTTGCGCGAAAGTTCGGCGATGGCGTTTTGCTGTATGTCGATTGCTTCTTGTAACATAATCTATGCTTCTGATATTCTTTTCTGCCAATCGGCTTCGTTTTCTACGATCTTTTGTGTGTTGCTAAAATTGCCACACACCCATTCGATTTTTTCTTGCAGCGTTTTGAATTTTTCGCAGCCGTAAAGCGTTTCGTCAATTACATCGAAAGGCGTTTTACCATCGGAAAACTCAAAATTTGCCACGCTGTCAATTTCGTAAATGTCGAGGTTGCCGCCGTAAGGCTTGTTTTTCTTAATCCATTCAAAATCTTTTGAGCCATCGTAGCAAGAGCCTGTCATAATGCGTTTGAGACGTTTTGAAGTAACGTCGTATGCTATGCCATTTGGCGTGGTATCGGTAATTTCGTTCATTTGGCAGAGGATGAAAGTGCGGTTGCCTTCTGGCTTTGCTCCGTCCAACAAATCGCCATCTTTTGCCTCGCTACGGTTGAGGTCGAGAACGGCGTGGGCTGTGGTGCCTGATCCTCCGAAAAAGTCAAGTATGATGGCATCTTGTTTATCACAAACCATCTTTATTAATTCTTTGATTAATACTGTCGGTTTAGGATTTTTGAATAGGGTATCGGCATCAGCAAAAATCTTATCTAATTCTTTCTTTGCATTATCATTAGAATAATCGTTTTCTATATATGATAATGTTGTGTATGATTTTTCGGCTTCAATATATTCCAATTCATTGACACCACTCTTTTTTCGACAATTTGCGTATGTTTTTGTATATACTCTGTCGCCTTTCAATACAATAAAGCCATTCTCTAATCCCCATTTTACGGCAGATTCTTTCCATCTCCAAATCCAATCAGATTTTCCGTGATTGCCATTTTGGCGGTCTTCCCAATCTTTTTTGCTGCCTCCCGGATAGTATGTTTTTGAACCTATTACTAATGGATAATCCAAAGATTTGCTATAAGATAGACCACCATAATCTAAGGTTTGTGAAACTTTATATTTTCCTCTTTCTTTTACATATTCATCTTCCAAAGTATATGACGACAACTCTTTGTCTAACTTTGAAAAAACGACAGGATTGATAGAATATGCTATAATGTAATCGCTATTTTTCTGAATTGTGGGTGTTGTTTTTCCTCCTTTTTTTGTAATTCGTGGCGCACAAAATAGAAAATTATTTTCACCCATCACCTCGTCAAATAGACACTTTACATACGCTTGATTTTTATCGTCAATTGAACAGAAAAATACTCCGCTCTCAGATAACAACATTTTTGCGAGCATCAAGCGAGGATAGAGCATTGAAAGCAGATTGTCGCGTGTGATTGCGTTTTGATAGTTGGTCTGTGCAAACTCGCCCATACTATCCTTGCCGTATGGTGGGTCTATGTAGATGACATCTATTTTGCCTTTGTATTGGATAAGGAGGTTTTGCAAAGCCTCGTAGTTGTCGCCGATAATAAGTTTGTGTGTCGGCTTTTTGTCGTCGGTATGAAAACTCAACTCGTTGTTTTTGCGGAAATAACGGATGTCATCGGTCATACGCTCCAAACGTTTGTCGAAGTGCAGACCGGTGCGCTTATATGTTGTGCCAAGTTCAGCAATCATCATCGCCTCGTTGTCGCTGTCGGCGTTGACAATCAACTTTTTGAGCAGTTCCGCGTTGGTAGGTTCAAGAATCTTGTCCGAAACCCGACGGTCGAGTTCGGCGCATAGTTCGTCCTTTATGTTGCTCATAATTCTACGCTCTGTTTTGTGCGCTCGCTTATCTGTGTTCGGTATAGCGGACAATCTCAGTTTGGGCAAAAAAAACGCGGACTTGAACAATATCCACGTCTTAGGCCCTGAGAATTGCCCGCTGTAACAGATAAGTCAAGCCCACGCCAAAGCGCAGGCATTTACTTGACTTATTCGTGTTACAGCATTTTAAATTTCTCAGGTTTAAGACACTTCCGAATAAAAGAGCAAACGCTATGATTTATAATATGTTAGTTAATTATTTTTCCTGTTTCTTTACAAAATTAGTTAGTACTTTGTTTATCGGCAACAAATTTAACAAATCTTTTGATATTGTGTATATTCTTTCCGCAATTATTTTTGTATTTTTCCTCAAATACGCCTTGCAATATGTTCCAAGCCGTTTTTTTACTATTGCCTTGCGGCAGCAATGGGAAAAAACAAAAATTACCGACAATTTTATTTAAATTGACGATAATTTTCGTTTAAAAAAGATGGTTAGAGTGCGTTGATTTCGTCGATAGATAAGCCTGTATTTTGGGCAATGAGGTCGGGTGATGCGCCCATTGACAATAGCATTTTGATTGCGAGCGTCAATTGGTGTTTGGTTTCCGCCAACTGATGCTGCAAATCCACCAACTGATTGTTGTGTTCTATTTGCGAGGCAAGGGTCTTGGGGTTGCGGCGGCAATCCCAAAATGTGAATATATCCACAATATTGTCCCTTATAGTATAGACAATCTTGTTTCTTTTAGCAACGACAATGCTACGGTAAATAATGGTTTTATTGGGTACGGTCAACTCAACTGAGCCTATATACGGATTCACTCCAAGAAGTTTTATGGTATGTTTTACTTCTTGGAGAAATTTTACTTCACTCTTCGAGCCAAATTCTTTCTTGATATATTTGGCTGTTTCGCGAATTAGACCTCTTACGAAACTTGGTAAATATACTTTCATACCGCTTCTGCCAATTCAAGTTCCATTTCATCTTCGGCATCAAGTTCCGCTTCGATTAAGTCTATTGCAGCCTCGGCTTCCATATAGTCGCCCTCAGCAAACTGCCTTTCGCTCTCGGCAATCTGTGCAAGAATTTCCTCCATTGTGTATGGCAGTAGGGGATTTTCGCACATTTTTTCCACCCACCAAAATTCGTCCTCCTCCTCGTCGGCTTTTGAAGCGGCGGGGGCGGCGGCTTTGGGTGCGTCTTCGTTGCGGTTTACCAAGTCCCAATAATATTTGGAGTTGCGAGTGTTGATTTCGTCGGTTTTCATAGTTGTATGGTTTTGCGTTTTCTCATCCGCAAAGTTATATATTTTTTCTTATAAACAAAAATTACCGCCAAATTTCTCCCATTGAAATAGAAAAAAATTGACGGTAATTGACGAAAAAATTTGCGGTAATTTTCGTTTAAAAAAATTTCAGCCGCCGTAGGCGGATGGAAAATTGACGTTTATTTGTCGATGAGTTCATTTTTCTCGTAAACCCATTTTTCGCGGTTGGCGATTGCGGGTTTGTCGCCCTTGAACATTTCGGCGGCTTTGGCGTCGCCTTTGAGTTGCCAATCGAGCCAAGCGAGGGCTACCACCGAAAATTCGCCGCCGAAGGGCTGTGCGTATGTGCCGCCGTGACCAACAGGATAGTTGGCAGCAAAGGCGGGAACGTGCTTGATGCGGTGGAAGTCGTCCATACCGTTTTCGTAGGCGATGTCTTCCTTGCCGCCGAGGATGTAGATGATGGGCGAATGGATGGTGTCGAGTTTGGTCTTTGCGGGCATCGGCATATTTGGAATTGCGCCCATCGGGTTGATGAAGAGTCCGCTGTTGCAAATCATAATAGTCTTGATGCGCGGGTCGCCGCAGTTGAAGAGGGTCTGCAAACCACCGCACGACATACCGGCGGCTGCGATTGCGTTGGTGTTGACCTTGCCGTAGAGGTAACTCTTTTGGTCGCCGTTTTGTGCGATTGCCCAATCGATGGACTCAATCTGTTGCTGCGTGGTTGACATCGGGCCTTTGTAGAATCCAGTGTCCTGCGGCATATAGCCGGTGGCAACTACGAGGTAGCCGTGTGATGCGATTTCGTTGAGGAAATTGACGTGCTCGTGCGGGGAGTTGTTGCACGCGCCGTTGCCCCATACGAGTACGGGCAGCGGATTGTCCTTGTTGAACTTGGAGAGATCTTTTGGGCAGAAGATTGTGTGGGCTTTGAGCGACGGGTCTTCCAACATCACCGCCTTGAAATTGCCCTGACCACCGTTTTCCAAAACTCGCTGAGAGGCAGGTAATTGCACTGTGTTTTCAGCGGGTTGGTCTGTGTTAGTTTTTTGTGCGTTGCCGCCGCAAGATGCAAGCACCATTGCCGCCGCTGCAAATAATAATGACTTTCTCATAATAAGTATTAAGGTTAGTAAAAAATGAAATCGGTTGCAAAAATAATAATTATTTCGCAACCGACTCCAATTTTTTTTACTGTTTTCTCATTATTAGTAGCAACCGCCGAATGTTACTTCCGAAATTGCGGTGTCGTCCCACTTGTCGCCCTTGTAAACGTCTAAGATTTCGAGTGTTACGGTGAAATCGCCATCCAAATTGTCCATATCCGCGTTGAGTGCCATACCAAAGTCAAAATACTGTCCGCCCATTTGGTCTTTGAGGTTGAGTACATACATTGGAGTGCCGTTGTATGTGAGTTTCAGTTTCTTGACGCGCGAATTGTTTTTCCACGCGGTTTTGCTCTTGGAGTAGCCGTTTACGATTGAGATTCCTGTAAAGGCTGCGGTTGCATCTTTGAGCGTGAAAGTAATCTTTTCGCCTATGCCATAGCCTTTTACGCCCTCTACCCACGGTGTGTAATTGTTGTAGTCATAGAGGTTTTTCTCGTCATAATTGTTTTTGCCCTGTGATGCAAGGCGGCTTGTGGCTTTGATGTTTGTGACAGGGAAACAATCCTGTTCGGTGTCGCCTTCGCCATCTTCGGGGCAGTCATCACATTCCTCCTGAACGATTGTCGCTGGGTCAATCCATTCTGAAATGTTGTTCGGTTCCAATTCCTTAACCTGTGCGCCCGCTGTCATCACTAAGGCTGTCAGCGCAAATGTAAAAAGGATTTTTTTCATAATTCCAAATAATTAATGGTTACTTTAATCTTTACACTTTCCTCTCTCCTACATTATCAACCTAATCCGTCCGTCTTCCTTAACGAAGGTTTCGGGATGATGCATTATGACGGCGTAAACTTGTTGAATTGTAACAGGCTGACCGTCTTTGCGTTCGTGGAGTTTTCGGGCGTTGATTTGGTCGGCGATTTGGTCAACTCGCATACCGTGTCCGCCCGACGCTATCAAATAAACAATCGCTTCTACAAGGCTCATAATTAATCGTTGTTTAGGCGGAGCGTAACTGAATACGTGGCTGTGGATTTTTGCAAATTTGTAATCTTGATGAAATATGAACCGGGGGCTACTCCGTTGAGGCTCAGAGTGTTTTCCTTGTCATTGGAGGCTATGGAATTGCGGTTGTTGTCGAGAAGTTCAATTTTGACTGTTTGCGCGGATTCCACGATGATTTTTGGATTGTCGAGGGTGGTCTTTTTTGAGAATGAAAATCTCAACCAATCCTCTGTGTCGTAGGAAGTTTCGCCGTCGTTGTTGACGATGCGGTGGAAAGTGTGCTGTTGGGTTTTGCCGCTGCGGATTGGGGTGGCGAGTTCGTATTGAGAATCGGGTTCTTGTTCGTCTGCAATTGGTTCGCCCTCAGCGAGTTGCCAAAGTTTTGAATTTTTCATTTTGGCGGCTTCGTCGAGCATCTGTTTTTTCTGTTCGGGGGTGAATACGCGGCGTTTGGACTTGTCGGGATTGTAGGACATAATGTTGTCTTGAAGGTCAAATTGATGCTTCAATCCAAGGAAATGCCCAACCTCGTGCGTTACCACAGACATATCCTCGCCCTTGGTAACCGTGACACTGCCTGTGGGACTGAAACATACGCCCGTCCTGCCCTGACCTTTTTGCTTGTCGCCCGACTTGTGGAGGCCGCCGACGAGGGAGATGTTGAGGAGGTGTTTTTCGTGGCGAGTTATCGACTGCCAAGGCATCTGAATGCCGAAACCCATATTGTCGAATTTCTTTTTCTTCACAAACTCCAAATCGACAAGGTAATACGAAAAACCTGTTTCGGTCTGCGCGTTGAGACGGTTGAGGTTTTGGAGAGTGTTTTTGATGTCGTCGTAAGACGGCGCGTT
>CAMJWL010000117.1 GCA_946409405.1 uncultured Bacteroidales bacterium | reverse complement strand
TATTACGGCGAAAATTCTTGGAACTTCACCCGCATCGCCAAAATACCGAATATCAGCAAAGAAGAACTCTTGAAATTCCTCGGCGACGGGGAAATCGATATTAAATTGGAAGTAAAATAAAAAACTGCAATCCTCCATTTTTTTTAATGTAATCTTCCACCGGCGAAATCTTCTTTCATAACTGTTTTGTAACGAATTTTGCAGCATAAAATTTGTTACAAAATGCAAAACCTTATCACACAATTAAACGAAAAATTCGCCAATGCATCAGCCGAGGAGGTATTGAGGTACTTTCTTGCTGAGTATAAGGGCGTTATAGGGTTGTCGTCGTCGCTGAGTTATGAGGATCAGGTACTCACACATATTATATGCAGCATCGACAAGACGGCTAAAATCTTTACGCTCGATACAGGCAGATTTTTCCCCGAAACGTATTCGCTTATCGACAATACCAATATGCGTTACGGCATCAAATTGCAGGTTTATTTCCCTGATTACCAAAAAGTTGAACAAATGGTAACAGAAAACGGCATCAACCTCTTTTACGAGTCAATCGAAAAACGCCATCTCTGTTGCCAAATCCGCAAAATTGAACCCCTGAAACGTGCTTTGAAGGGTTTGAAAGTGTGGGTAACGGGTCTTAGAAAATCGCAGTCGGTAACGCGCAAAAATATGCAACTTGTTGAGTACGACCAAGATGACGACATCATCAAACTCAATCCGCTGATTAATTGGAGTGAGGAAGACGTCAAGAGTTTTGTCAAGACCCACAATGTGCCTTACAACCGTCTGCACGACAAGGGTTTCCCATCGATTGGCTGTCAACCTTGCACACGCGCCGTCAAAGAGGGCGAGGACATTCGCTCAGGGCGTTGGTGGTGGGAAAATCCTGAACACCGGGAGTGCGGGCTGCATCAGAGAAATTGACAATTGACAATTGACAATTGACAATGCATAATTCGTAATTCGTAATTCAAAAATCGTTATCATACAGAAATGAAAAAATTAGTAGTAGCATTATCATTGTTTTTGGCTGCGTGTGGCGGCGGAAACACCAATCAGCAAGCTGCAAACGGCGGCGGATTAACAGGCGAAGTACAACTTTCGGGCGCGTTTGCACTCTATCCGTTGGCGGTGGAGTGGGCGGCTGAGTTTCAGAAACTTAACCCTGGCGTCAAGGTGGACGTTCAGGCGGGCGGCGCGGGCAAAGGCATTACCGATGCATTGGCGCAGGTAGTGGACTTCGGCATGGTTTCGAGGGAACTTTACCAACCCGAAATCGAAAAAGGCGCACTCGGTTTTGCGGTTGCCAAAGATGCGGTTGTTGCCACCATCAATGCCAACAATCCTGTCATCAAAGACATTTTGGCTCACGGAATTACAGCCGACGACGCCACAAAAATTTGGATTACGCAAGAGGCAAAAGTTTGGGGCGACATTCTTGGCAACGGCGACCAGACACCCATCCACGTTTACACCCGCAGCGACGCTTGTGGCGCGGCAGAAACTTGGGCGATGTGGTTTGGCAAAAAACAGGAAGACCTGCAAGGAACAGCGATTTATTCTGACCCCGGACTTGCTGCCGCCATCCAAAAAGACCCGCTCGGCATCGGTCTCAACAACATCGGCTATGCTTACGACAGCGACACACACAAGCCCAATCCCGGTCTTTTGATTGCACCCATCGACAGCGACGGTGACGGCAAAATTTCGCCCGAAGAGTATTTCTACGACACCAAGAACGACATCACCAAGGCCATTGCCGACGGCAAATATCCTTCGCCGCCCGCACGTGATTTGTACCTGGTTTCCAAGGGCGTACCACAAAACAAAGCCGCGTTGGAGTTCTTGAAATTTGTGCTTTCCAAGGATGGACAGGCCAAAAACGAACCCGCCGGATACATCGCAATGCCGGAAGAAAAGATTCAGAAAGCGTTGGGGCAATTGAAGTAAGATGATTAAAAATTTCACCATATTTTGGAAGAAATTCCGCAATTCGTCGCGGATATTTTTAGACAGGTTTGCGGGCAAGACGCTGTTGTTTTGCTCCGTGTTGATATTGGTATTGGTTTTGGCGATGGGCGTTGGACTCACGCTAAAATCAATACCTGTTTTGCAGGAAATCTCGTTTTCGGAACTGATGACTGGCTCCGATTGGCAGCCGTTCAAAAACAAATTTGGATTCCTGCCGTTCCTGATGGGAACTGTCTATGTAACATTGATTGCGGTGCTTATCGCATTGCCGCTCAGCCTGTTGAGTGCGATTTTTCTCACCGAGTACGCACACCGAAGAATCAAAAAATATGTGTTTCCCGTGCTCGACATTTTGGCATCGTTGCCGAGTGTCATTTATGGTGTATGGGGGGTGTTGGTGATAGTGCCGTTAGTGAGCGACTTGACGCCAGAAAGTTACGGATTTTCATCGGGTTACACACTTTTGGCGGCGGGCATTGTGGCGGCAATAATGATAGTGCCGCTGATGGTGAGCCTGTTTGTGGAAGTTTTTTCTACCGTAAGTCAGGATTTGAGGGACGCATCGTTTGCAATGGGCGCAACACGTTGGCAGACAGCGATTAAGGTAGTAGTCAAAAAAACTCTGCCCGGCATTTTTGCGTCGGTTGTTTTGGCGGTCTCGAGGGCGTTGGGCGAAACCATTGCAATCCTAATGGTCTGTGGCAACATGGCGAAAGTGCCTGAAAGTCTGTTTGATGCGTGCTATCCGTTGCCGTCGCTCCTTGCCAACAACTACGGTGAAATGCTCTCGCTGCCCATCTACGAAAGTGCGCTGATGTTTGCCGCGCTGATTTTGTTTGTGGTGGTGATAGTATTTAATTTGGTGTCGAGGCTGATATTGAGGAAGATAAGAGAGTGAGTTTTTTGTTGCATTTATAAAAAAATCTCAAAAAAACTGCAAAACTCCATTTTTTTTACTGCATTATTCCACCGCGCCATCCCCTGTGCTATCATCGTCGCTTTTTAACTTTGCAATGTAAAATAAAGTGACTTATGAAACCAAGTATTATTTTTGAAAAAATCGCCAAAGTCTTGATGTACATCTCGATAGCAACGTTGTTCCTGTTGGTGGTGAGCATTTTGGCAACAATATTTATCAAAGGCGGCAGTGTGATAACATGGGAAATGGTGTCGTCGCTGCCGGGCGGAGGGTTCTATATAGGCAAGGGCGGCGGATTTCTCAACGCCATTGTAGGCAGTCTGATGGTGGTTTTGAGTTCCACAGCAATCGGATTGATATTCAGCATACCTGTGGTGTTCTATTTAAATATTTACTTGAAACAAAAATCGCGCTTTGCATATTGGGTGAGGTTGGCGTTGGATTCGCTGTTTGGCATACCGTCGATAGTGTATGGCGCGTTTGCATTTACGGTGATGATTTACTTTGGCATGAGGACATCGCTTGGCGGCGGCATTCTGGTAACTACCATCTTGATAATCCCGATTTTTATCCGCAGCATGGACGAGGTGGCGAAAAATTTTCCACAAGACATTCTCGAAGCGTCGTTTTCGCTTGGGGCAACCCGCCTCGAAACCATTGGCATCGTTGTCCGTCAAATTGCCCCTGGCATTGCCACGGCAACACTTCTTTCCATAGGACGAGCCATCGGCGACGCGGCGGGCGTGATGTACACGGCGGGTTTTTCGGATTCAATCCCCGAAAGTCTGTCGCAACCCGCTGCAACTCTGCCTCTTAGTATTTTCTTCCAACTCGGCGCACCTCAGATAGAAGTTCAAAACCGCGCATACGCCGCCGCGTTGGTATTGACTGTTATCGTGCTGATATTGAGTATTTTGGGACGTTTTATCACCAACAAGTTCTCCAAGAATAAGTTGAAGTAAAATTGCTGGCAACTAAAATATTCTGCAAAACATTACATCTGCACATTGATTCAGAATAAATAATCTACATTAAAAATATTTATTAAAAATCTTTTCTATAATTTTTAGTTTGTTTGGTAATATTTTCTACTCGATGTAACTTTGCAGTGTCAAAAATAAATCAGACAGTAGAAAATGAACAAAGAACTAATAAATAATCATCCTTGTTTCGGACAGAAGGCGGCAACTACGGGGCGCATACATCTCCCTGTGTCAGGCAGTTGCAACATTGGTTGCAGGTTTTGCCACAGGGTTTTGAGCGACACTGAGAACCGTCCGGGCGTTACCTCCAAAGTGATAACGCCGGAGGAAAGCGTCGGCATTTTGGACAAGGCTCTCAAAATTTGCCCCGACATCCGAGTTGCGGGCATTGCAGGTCCTGGCGACACACTCGCCACCAACGCCGCTTTGGAGACTTTCAGGCTTATAGGAAAACATTATCCAATGTTGCTCAAATGTATGAGTACCAATGGATTGTTGTTGGACGAGAAAGCCGCCGAAGTGATTGCCTCGCGCATAGATTCGCTCACGGTAACAGTGAACGCCGTTGACCCCGAAATCGAGGCAAAACTCAATAAATTTGTCATCTATCACGGCAAAAAGTATGATGCCCTCGAAGGTGCAAAAATCTTGATACACAATCAGTTGGCTGGCATCCGCAAAATTGCCCAAAGCGGCATCACGGTGAAGGTGAACACGGTGCTCGTGCCGCGCATCAACGGCAATCACATCGCCAAAATTGCTGAAACTGTGGCAGATGCGGGCGCGGAGATTTACAACATCATTCCGCTGATTCCCACCTTTGAATTGAAGGACGAGAAACCGCCGCTCTGTTTCCAGATAGAACAGGCGCGGAAGGATGCCGAGAAGTACATCAAGGTATTCCGCCATTGCAACCGCTGCCGTGCCGACGCTGTTGGCATCCCTGGCAAGTCGGAGTTTGCAAAGGAAGTTTTCAGTGATAATTTTGTGGTTAACGAAACATTTTCGCATGGATAACGAACAAAAATACAACGCTTTCCGCGTGGCGGTGGCATCCACCGACGGTTACGAAATCGACACGCACTTTGGCAGGGCTACGGAGTTTTATGTGTATCAGCATTTTATCGACGAGTGGATTTTCATCGAGAAACGCACCGTAAAACCCGTCTGCAACAGCGGAAAACACAGCATCGACGCAATGCACCAAAACGTAGAGCATTTTGCCGACTGCAAGTATGTGGCGGCGTCCAAAATTGGTCAGGGCGCGATGACGGCGTTGCAGTCAAAAGGCATTACGGCAATGTCGTTGCCCGGAGATGTCAACGAAGCATTACAAAAAATATACAGTTATAATGAAATACAAAACCTATTTAATTAATTAAAGGAAATGAGTGAAATCAGACAGATTGCCATTTACGGCAAAGGTGGCATTGGCAAATCTACTACAACACAGAATCTTACCGCCGGATTGGTGGAACACGGAAAGAAGGTAATGGTGGTGGGCTGCGACCCCAAGGCAGACTCTACGCGACTCCTTTTGGGTGGCCTTGCGCAGAAAACCGTTCTCGACACCATTCGCGACGAGGGTGAGGACATCACGCTCGACCGCATTATGAAAACAGGTTTTGGCGGCACGCGCTGCGTGGAATCGGGCGGCCCTGAACCCGGCGTAGGCTGTGCTGGACGCGGTATCATCACCTCTATTAATATGTTGGAAAATCTCGGTGCTTATACCGACGACATCGATTATGTATTCTACGACGTGCTTGGCGACGTTGTGTGCGGTGGTTTTGCAATGCCGATTCGCGAAGGCAAGGCGAAGGAAATCTACATCGTGGCTTCTGGAGAAATGATGGCTCTTTATGCCGCCAACAACATTGCAAAAGGCATCCAGCGTTATGCAAGGACGGGCGGCGTTAGGCTCGGCGGCATCATCTGCAACAGTCGCAACGTGGATCACGAACTCGACCTTCTCCGCGCTTTTTCGGCGGAACTCGGCACCAAGTTGATATATTTTGTGCCGCGCAACAACATCGTGCAACACGCCGAAATCCACAAGCAAACCGTTATCGAATACAAGCCGGATTCGGGTCAGGCGCAGGAGTACCGCAACCTTGCCAAGGCAATTATCGAAAACGACCAGTTTGTAATCCCGACGCCGATGACTGCGGAGCGTCTCGAAGAAATCCTGATGGAATACGGCTTCATGGAGTCTGCCGACAATTATAAAATTTAACAAAATGTCGTACAAAATTGCAGTAGCCACATCCGATTCGCAGAACGTCGATTTGCACTTTGGCGCGGCGGAGAGTTTGAAGATTTACGCCGTGGAAGGCCTTGACTTCCAGTTTCTTGAAGAACGCAAGGCTGTTGGCAACGGTCAGGCTGGCAGCAACGATTGCAGCAACGGATGTGGCAATGGCGGCGGAAGTGGCTGTGGCAACGGCTGTTCGGGCGGCGGAGGTGCGGATTCGGTGGAGTTGGTAGCCGACTGCCGCGCCGTAGTGGCGGCCAAAATAGGCAAAAACGTACTCCGCCAACTCGAATTGAGGGCTATTTCGGCGTTTGACGTTACGATGCCAATCAGCGACGCCCTCACCAAAATTGTTGCCTATTATTACAAAATGGACAACAGGAAATTGAGATAGCATCCATCTGTTTGCGTAAAATATTGATTGATTGTTTGTTTGAAATTATAACGCCGCATGAAGAAGATTCGTGCGGCGTTAAATTATTTTACGGTTTCAAAATTTTTGCTTACCTTTGCACTCGGTTAGACAACATGGTAACGATATGAAAATTACTAAGATATTAACGGCGGTGCTGGTGCTCTTGGCGGCGATTTCGGTTGCAAACGCGCAGGAGCGTTACTACGTTCCCCTTGGGCGCATGTTCGACCTCGATATGCAGGCATCAGTGGCTGCCGACACTGCGGACAAGGTGCTGTTTACGGCGGTGAAACCCGTTTTGGTGCCAACAGACGAGCCGTTGCCAATAGCGAAACCCGAACTCTCGACCGCTCAGTGGTTGAAGCGGCATTTTTTTGACGACGACTTTTTGCAGTTTTCGAGCGACGTACACGCAATCACCATCAATCCCATCTTCCACTTCCAGCGCACATACGTCCGCACCGACAAGGAGGCGGAACTCACTTATTTCAAACGTCAATACAGAAACGGCGAGCATAATGGCGACAAGTTTTACTTCCTTAACACCCGTGGTTTTGAGGCGTTTGGACGGCTTGGCAAGAAGATTTACTTCAACACAGAGTTTTACGAAAACCAAGCGCGTTATCCCCGTTATGAAGACAGCATCATCAACAGAATGCGCGGCATCCCCGGACAGGGTTTTGGCAAGGCGTTCAAGGTGGACGGCAAGGACTGGGCGATGGTTTTTGGGCATATTTCCGTTAACGCCAACAAGCATCTCACCATCACCCTCGGCAACGGCAAAAATTCCATCGGTTCTGGTTATAGGTCGATGATACTGAGCGACATAAGTTTCAATTATCCATTTTTGCGCACCGACCTGAATTTCGGCAAATTCTATTATTACGTGCTGTGGGGCTACATGCAGTCTGACCATTGGACCTACTTCTCCACGCACGAAACCGGCGAAAGCCATTACAAATATGCAAGTTACCACGTGGCGGGCTGGAAGCCGTGTAACCAACTGGAACTCTCTGTAATAGAAGGCGTTATGTGGAAAAACACCGACAAGGACAATGTATATAAATACTCGCCAAACGCGCTGATGTTTGCGCCGGTAATCGGGCTGCCGATGGCTGTTAACGGTTTTGACGACGACAACCGCGTGCAGATAGGCTTTGACGCCAATTATACACCGTGGGAGTACATCAAACTTTACGCACAATACAATTATCAGGGCAAAAACCAAATCAACAACAAGAAAAATTACGGCTTCCAGG
The DNA here is from genome assembly GCA_946409405.1 of uncultured Bacteroidales bacterium. Lineage (GTDB taxonomy): Bacteria > Bacteroidota > Bacteroidia > Bacteroidales > UBA3824 > UBA3824. Next base: position 2,954 of record CAMJWL010000117.1, on the reverse strand, counting down.
CTGGTCTGCATTGGTTTGACATGACTTTTGGCGCGGTGCGTGGGTTGAAGAGCCATTTGCAGGTGGAGTTCAACAAATCCAACATCAGCGACGGCCGCCTGAGTTCCGACTTCTGGAATTACGGCTACCCGCTTACGTCCATGAACATCACGCGCCCCGACAGCGACGAAATTATCCTCGCCGCCGACCTCGAATACAAGCGCATCGCCATAGAAGGTTGGATTCAACGCGCCACCTCCAACGACCGTATGTCGCTCACAATCCGTTACATGCTCAACCGCAAGACCAAATGGAACATCTACGCGACGATGATTAATCGCAAGGCATATTTCGCTAACTGCGACTACGACAACAACATGCTTGTAATTGGCATGGTGATTTGTCCGCAGAATTTTTATTTTGACTTTTAAAACGTGGGGAGGCTGGCTATGAAGATATTGGTGATAAGGTTTAGTTCGATTGGCGACATAGTACTTACAACGCCGGTAATGCGCTTAATCAAAGCGAAATACCCGGATTGCGAGTTGCATTTTGTCACCAAAAAGAAGTTTAAGGACGTTGTGGCGTTAAACCCGCACATCGACATCCTCCATCTTCTCGACGACAATCTCTCCGACCTCATCAACGAACTGAAAGCCACGGAGTTTGATTACGTTATAGACCTCCACAACAACTTCCGCTCCAAGCGCGTCCGCCGCAATGTCCGCATCAAGGAACGTGGCAATATTTATTGGCTCAACAAGTTGGATGTCAGGAAGTTTCTCTATACGGCTTTCAAAATCAACCGTCTGCCCGACGTGCATATCACCGATAGAGAAGTGGACACGCTGAAGGCTCTCGGCATAGAGAACGACAATCTTGGCCTCGAATATTATATTTCGGAGGACGACAACAATCAGGCGTTGCAACTAACATCGTCGCTCTCAGATGGTTACGTGGCGTTTGTGATTGGTGCGACATACTACACCAAGAGGATGCCCGCCGAGTTGATAGCCAAGGTGTGCGATGGGATAAAGAAACCCGTAGTTCTCGTTGGCGGCCCTGGCGATGCAGACGCTGCGCAAGTGATTGAGAGCAAATGCAAAAACAACCGTATATTAAACCTTTGCTCAAAGTTGCCACTGAACGTGAGCGCGGGCATCGTAAAGAATGCGATTCTCGTTATCGCGCACGATACGGGACTCATGCACATTGCCGCCGCGTACAAGAAAAACATTCTCACACTGTGGGGTAACACCGTGCCGGAGTTTGGCATGTACGCCTGCGAGCCGGGCAAATGGAGCGCGGATTTTGAGGTGAAACTCAAATGCCGCCCTTGCTCCAAACTCGGACATCACAAGTGTCCCAAAAAACATTTTAACTGCATGAACCAACAGCCCTTGGACGCCATTGTAGCCAAGGCGAACGATATACTAACTGCAATTTAACTGTTATGTTTAGATCAAAGATATTCAAGTTTGTCGAAGAAAAATTCGACATATTGGAGACGGTGTTCATCCTGATATTGCTCGCGTCGTCGATAGTGATGATGAACGAGATTACGTTTGCGCTGTACGGCATCTGGGGGTCGCTCACGCTACTTGCATTGCTGTATTTTCTGATGTCGCTGCGCCCCTTTGAAGAAAAAGTGGCTGGTCTGCGCATCGTTATCCGCCGCGTGGTGTATATCACGTATGCCTTGGGCTGCCTTACGGTGCTGTCGGTGTTCCAGTTTGACGGCGACATCAATTCGCACCGGTTAATCATTGCAACGCTTTGTTTTATAGGCGTTTCGGTGGTGGCGTTGCTGTTGCTGCGGTACAAGATGAATGTCAAAAAACAAGTCTTCGGTCTCCTCCTCCGTTGTGGAATCTTCGCTGCGGTGCTGGCGTGGCTGTTGACGATGTATTAACACAACCTGCATATCGCTTAATGCTTGCTGCCAAATGGCAATTATGCATTATGCATTATGCATTATGCATTAAAAAAATGATAGAAGTAATGTCCCCGGTGGGGAGTTTTGAGACGTTGGCGGCGGCGATTAATGCCGGTGCGCAGTCGGTGTATTTTGGATTGGGAATCCTCAACATGAGGGCAAAATCCACCGTCAATTTTACCGAAGAAGATTTGGACAGTATCGTTGCGACGTGCAAGGAGCATGGCGTAAGGTCGTACCTTGCAATCAATACGGTGATGTTTGACGAAGATTTGCCGACGATGCGCCGCCTTGTAGATTTGGCAAAACAGCACGGCGTTACGGCGATTATTGCGTCGGATGCGTCGGTGTTGCAATATGCGCTTAGTCAAGGGGTTGAAATACACGCATCTACTCAATTGAATATCAGTAATATAGAAGCGGTCAAATTTTATGCGCAGTTTTGCGACGTGGTGGTTTTGGCGCGGGAGTGCAGCCTCGACAAGGTGCGACACATACACGAAGAAATCGTTGCCCAAGACATTCGCGGCCCCAAAGGCGAACTCGTTAGATTGGAGATGTTTGTACACGGCGCGTTGTGCGTGGCTACGTCGGGCAAATGTTATCTTTCGCTCCACCAAATGAACAGTAGCGCAAACCGTGGCTCGTGTCTGCAAATTTGTCGTCGCGGATACGAAGTTACCGACCTCGAAACAGGCGAAAAACTCGCCATCGAAAACGAGTACATCATGTCGCCCAAAGACTTGTGTACCATTGAGTTTCTCGACCAAATCCTTGACGCCGGTGTAGAAGTCCTCAAAATTGAGGGTCGCGCCCGTCCGCCGGAGTATGTTACGCTTACAACACAAATTTATCGCAACGCCGTCGCCGAAATTCTCGCCAAGACTTACACGCCTGAACGCGCCGCCGCCGACAAGGAACGCCTCCGCGAGGTCTTCAACCGCGATTTTTGGAACGGCTACTATCTCGGTCAACGTCTTGGCGAATGGACCAACCATCCCGGCAACCGCGCCAAATTCCACAAGGAGTTCATCGGCAC
>CAMJWL010000116.1 GCA_946409405.1 uncultured Bacteroidales bacterium | reverse complement strand
ATCTCCAAAATCGCGTTGACCCTCGCGGGGTCGAGTTTGTCAAAAATGTCGTCGAGGAGCAAGATGGGCTTCTTGCCGACGCGGTTGAGGAACGAAAATTGGGCGAGTTTCAGGGCGGTGAGGAACGTCTTTTGCTGCCCCTGCGAACCGCAATTTTTGAGCGACAGACCGCCAACTTCAAAAATCAAATCGTCCTTGTGTACGCCGCAGGTGGTGTGTTGGAGGATTTGGTCGCGTTGGAGACTGTTTTTCAGGAGGTTGGCAATGGAGTCGTCGTCAAGTTGAGACGAATAAGTCAACGTGGGGACTTCGCAGCCCGACGACACAAGGGCGTAGTATTTTTGGAACTCGCCCTCAAAATCCGCCACAAATTTCTTGCGGTTGGCGTAGAGGATTTCACCGTTCTGAATCAACTGTCGATCCCACATCTCCACCAAAATCGGGTCGGCGGTGCCGTTGCAAGTTTTGAGAAACTTGTTGCGCTGCATCAGGGCGCGGTTGTAATTTTGGAGGGCGGCGAGGTGCGTGACGTCAAACTGCGACAACGCCGAATCGAGGAATTTCCTGCGTTCAGCACTGCCGTCAAAAATCAGGCTGATGTCCTGCGGACTTGATATTACAAGCGGCAACAATCCTATGTGCGCACTGATTCGCTCGTAGGCTTTGTCGTTGCGTTTCAGGGTTTTACCCTTGGTCTTATGGAACGACAACAGTATCTCCTCCTCCACCCCATCCACGTCGTAAACCCCGCGCAACGAGAAAAACTCCTCGCCCAAACGGATGTTTTGGATGTCGGCGGCGTTGATGAAACTCTTGCTGAACGACAGGTAATACAGCGCGTCCAAGACGTTGGTCTTTCCGACGCCGTTGCTGCCCACGAGACAATTGATTTTGCCGCCAAAAACGAACTCCCGCGCCTCGTGGTTCTTGAAGTTTACTATGTTGAGTTTCTTTACAAACATCTGTTAACCCAATTCGAGATTCAGGTCCTTGGTGAGGACGTTGAGGTTTTCGTTTTGCTGACTGAGGTACTTGTACTTGTCGCTGTCGGTATATGGCATCGTGGACGCCTGAGTCTCGCTAATCTTGGTAACGACCTCAATCTTGCCGTTGTGGAGTTCCTTGCGGATGTAATTGACAAAACCCGCCTTCACCTCGTTGATAGCGTCGTTTTGGAGGGAGTTTTGGAGAGTCATTTCAAGCACGTAATTGTCCTTGATTTCCGGCACCGAACTTGCAAAAATGGCGTGCAGCCTCGGTTTTTTGGTCTTGTAAATCTCCGCCAATTTTGCCCACAACTGCGCCAATTGTTCCTTCGTAAAATCCTGACATTCCGTTACTTGCTGTATCTGCGTCGCCGCCGACTGTTGTGCGCGTTGAGCCTCCTCCTGTTTGGCGGCGTCGTTCTTATGTTTAAGGTAATCCTTGATGGATACGCTCGTCTTAACGGTGGTGGTTGCGGCGGGCTGCGGTGCGGCTGTTGCAGCGGGTTGTACATTGACAACGGGCTGACTGACAACAGGTTGTGCAGCGGCAACAGGCTGAGAAACAGCGGCGGCGGACTGTGCGGCAGGTTGTGCGGCGGGCTGTGCAACAGGTTGTGCTGCAATAGGCTGAGCCGCAGCGGGTTGGACGGCTACTTGCTGAGGAGCGGCGGCAGTTATCTTGCCACCGATGTTACACAATTGCATCAACATCAACTCCACCAAAAGCCTCTTGCTCTTGCTCTCGCGGTAATCGAGGTCGCAACGGTTGGTGATGTTGAGGGCGGTGTACAGGAACGGCAACGGACATTCCTGAGCCTGATTTTTGTAACGCTCGCGGATGTCTGCGCCCACTTCGAGGAGTTGCAATGTGGACGGGTCGCGGCTCACCATAATGTCCCTGATGTGCTGCGAGAGACCCGACACAAAGTGATGTGCGTCAAAGCCTTTGTTCAAAATCTCGTTGAAGGCAAGTAAAGCATTGTTGACATCGCCGTTGCGGAAATAGTCGATGAGTTTGAAGTAATATTCGTAGTCCAAGACGTTGAGATTGTTGATAACGTCCTGATACGTAAACTTTTTGCCGGAGAAACTAACGATTTGGTCGAAGAACGAGAGCGCGTCCCTCATACCGCCGTCGGCCTTCTGCGCGATGACGTTGAGACCGTTTGGGTCGGCGTCGATGCCCTCCTTCTGCGCGAGGTTTTGGAGGTGCTTCACGATGTCGTCCACCTTCATACGGTTGAAGTCAAATATCTGACAACGAGAGAGAATCGTGGGCAAAATCTTGTGCTTCTCCGTGGTCGCGAGGATGAATTTTGCGTGGGCAGGCGGCTCTTCGAGCGTCTTCAAGAACGCATTGAACGCCGCTGCCGAGAGCATATGCACCTCATCGACGATATACACGCTGTATTTGCCGATTTGGGGCGGTATTCGCACCTTGTCGATCAACTGACGGATGTCATCGACGGAGTTGTTGGACGCGGCGTCGAGTTCGTGGATGTTGTAGGAGCGGTTTTCGTTGAACGCCCGGCACGACTCGCACTCGTTGCACGCCTCCATATCCTCGGTGAGGTTGAGGCAGTTGATGGTTTTGGCAAAGATACGGCTACACGTCGTCTTACCCACGCCACGCGGCCCGCAAAAGAGGTACGCCTGCGCGAGTTGGTTGTTTTTGATGGCGTTTTTGAGGGTTGACGTGATGCTCCCCTGCCCCACCACCGTGTCAAAAGTCACCGGGCGGTACTTCCGCGCCGATACGATGAAGTTTTCCATTGGCTGCCTAAAAAAGATTATTTTCAAAGGCAAAAATATACAAAAAAAATGAAATAGCAAAAACAATTTCATAAGACAAAATTTAGAATTATGCCAACGGGTAAAAATTATATTTTTTTTGCCACTTTTCCAAATTTTTCCTGTATATTTGTGCCAAATTAAAATTTTTGAAAATATTTGTTAAACTTAACCTAATTTTATCGGTCAAATTAAATTGATTACTAACTAATTTATAATACTACAAAAATGAGAAGACTACTTTTATTTGCAGTGCTGATGCTTATGTCAACAATTGGCGCAATTGCGCAACCACCTGATTTCCACGCTGGTTTTGGCAATATGAAGCCGCCCGTGGAGCCTGATTTCAAGGATGTCAACTATGCCGGCGACGACATGGAGGCTCACCGTCTCGACATCTACCTGCCCAAAAAAGGCAAAGCACCCTACAAGGCAATCATCGCCATCTACGGCTCCGCATGGTTTTCCAACAACATGAAGGCCATCACCTATTTCTCCTTCGGCAAGCCGCTCTTAGACGCAGGATTTGCCGTGGTGTGCATCAATCACAGGTCGAGCGGCGACGAAAAGTTTCCCGCTCAAATCCACGACGTGAAGGGCGCAATCCGTTTCATCAAGGCGCACGCCGAGGATTATAAAATCGACGAATCTTTCATCGGCATCACAGGTTTTTCGTCGGGCGGACATTTGGCGTCGATGGCTGGAGTCACCGGCACAATGAAGACATGGACGAAAAACTTTACAGAGACTAATTATCTATATGCCAAAGACAATGCTACAAAATTCGGCGAGCAAACGGTAACTAACGGATTGACGCTCGACATCGAGGGCAACATTGGCGGCAACACCGAATATTCGAGCGCGGTGGATGCCGTTGTGGATTGGTTTGGACCTGTCGATATGACCCGCATGAGCGCAAATTGCGAGGGCGTCAACGACGGCAAATCGCCCGAGGCCGCGCTCATCGGCGGTGCACCTGCCGACAATCCGTTGATGGTGGACGCCATCAGCCCGCTCAGGTACGTTGCACAATGCACCAACCTTCCTCGCTTTCTCGTAATCCACGGCGATGCCGACAATGTGGTGCCCTACTGCCAAAGCAAATATTTCTCTGAGGAGTTGCAGAAGAAAGGCGTTTTGGAGGAGTTCATCACTGTGCCGGGCGGTCAGCACGGACCTGTCACCTTCAACGACGACACCTTCAAGAAGATGACCGACTTCTTCATCAAGGAGTCCAAAAACAAGAAAAAGAAATAATCTTTCCTAAATAATTAATACCTACATAATGAAAAGACTTCTACTAATAACCGCATTTTTGCCGACGGTGCTCTACGCGCAAAACCCAGTCATCCGGGATCAGTTTGCGGCAGACCCGACGGCAAGGGTGTTCAACGGGAAGGTGTACCTGTTCCCGTCGCACGACATATTGCAGCCGAAACCGATGCCGCAGGGTATGAGGGAAAACTGGTTCTGTATGGAAGACTATCACGTTTTCTCCTCTGACGACCTCATTGATTGGACCGACCACGGCGTTATCATCAACCAAAAGGAAGTGCCGTGGGGCAATCCGACGGCTTACAGTATGTGGGCTCCCGACTGTGTGGAGCGCAATGGCAAGTATTATTTCTACTTCCCCGACGCACCAAAAAGTGGTATGGGCTTTGGCATTGGTGTTGCCATTGCCGATAAGCCCGAAGGCCCTTACAAGCCGGTCGCCAACAACATCGAGGGTGTCAACGGCATCGACCCTTGCGTGTTGCAGGCGAGCGACGGCAACGCATACCTGTTCTGGGGCGCGGGACGTTGCGCCAAACTCAAAGACAATATGATTGAAATCGCCGACGACACCCCGAAAGAAAAAGTGAAATGGGGTGAGCGCGAGTTTGAGATGATGGGTGTCAACTGTCTCAAAGGTCTGCCAAGCCGTCAGGCGGAAGGCCCGTTTGCTTTTGAGTACAATGGCAACTATTACCTCACATACCCCTACGTGCGCACCAACACCGAGGTGCTCGGCTATGCTATGAGTAAGAATCCGATGGGTCCCTACGAGTACAAGGGTTTGATTATGGCTGAACACGCCGACAGTTGCTGGACCAACCACCATTCAATCATCAATTTCAAGGGTCAGTGGTATCTGTTCTATCATCACAACGATTACTCTCCCAACGACGACAAGAGGCGCAGCGTACGCATCGAGAAGTTGTATTTCAACCCCGACGGCACTATCAAGGAAGTGAAGCCGACAATGCGTGGCGTGGGTGTCAACAACGCTCTTAGCCGCATAGACGTTGACCGTTACAATACCGCCTCCAAGGATGTCAACACCGATTTTGTGGACTCGTCCGACACCTTCAAGGGCTGGTTTGCAGGATTGAAACAGAAGGGCAGTTACATTGTGTATAATGATGTCAACTTCGCCGACGTCAAAAACCGCGCATACGCCATTGCTACCGTCCGCGCCAACAAGAACACCAAATTCTCCATCCGCGAGAAAAACGCCAAGGGCAAGGTAATCGCCGAGTTTAATGTAACTGTGGTTACCGAGGGACGATTCCGCAGGGATTACAGCGGTCAATGGCTGGCGGTAACAGCACCTTTGAAGTACATTCCGTCGGGCGTTACCGACCTCTGCATTGTGGCTGATCAAGACGCCATCGATGTGGATGCCGTTGAGTTCAAAAACCGCATCGAATACTACTCCAATGCTACTGGCGCATCGTCTCAGCCCGACAATGACGGCTTTGTCCGCCGTTGGAACGTATTGGAGCCTATTCCCCTCGACATCAATACAAACATCTTGTTCACTGACAGTTACCTTGCTCAAATCCTCGGTGACCCCAAGGTTCAGGCTCTCATCAAGACCGTACCCAACGACCGTCAGCAGGTGAAATACGACTCTAAGACCACGCTCACTTGGCACAAGATTGAGAGCAACTTCTACAATGTGAAATTGTTCCGTTTTGCTGAGCAATATGGCACTAAGATTTATGGCGTCATCTTCCCCGTGACCACCGTCATCGAGTGCGACGACGATATGCAGGGTGTTCGCCTGATGGCTGGCAGCAATTCCGCGTCCAAGTGGTATCTCAACGGCGAGGAAATCCTCACGATGTCGGGCGACCGCCGTATGGTGAGGGACGACTGCGCGTCTAAGTCTATTACCCTCCGCAAAGGCACCAACGTGCTTTCGGGCTTGATTATCAATGGTCCTGGTATGAGCGACTTCTGTGTCCGCTTTATCGACAAGAACGGCAATACTGTCAAAAATTTCAAAGTAAAATAAAATGGCAAGAAAACATTTACTTCCTATATTTGCTGCGCTTGCGGTATCTGCGACGGCGCAGACGGGTCAGCCCTATATCCACGACCCTTCCACTTTGGCGGAATGTGAGGGCAAGTATTACACATTTGGCACTGGCGGCGGCGGATTGATTTCCGACGACGGCGGCTGGACGTGGCACGGCGGCGCAGAGCGTCCCGGCGGCGGCGCGGCTCCCGACGTTTTGAAGATTGGCGACCGTTACCTCGTGGCTTACAGCGCGACTGGCGGCGGCCTCGGCGGCGGTCACTACGGCAAAATCCTCACAATGTGGAACAAGACCCTCGACCCAAAATCGCCCGATTTCAAATACTCTGTCGCCAAGGAGGTTGCGGCTTCCGACGGCGTGGAGGATTGCGACGCCATCGACGCCGGTCTTCTCTACGACGAGCAAAACAACAGGCTATTTGTAAGTTACGGCACGTATTTCGGCAACATCCGCATCATTGAACTCGACCCTGTAACCGCCGCACGCAAGTCGGGCGCAAAACCCGTTGATGTCGCCATCGACTGCGAGGCTTCCGACATTTTGCTCGTTGACGGCTGGTACTACTTGCTCGGCACTCACGGCACTTGCTGCGACGGTGTCAATTCCACTTACAACATCGTTGTAGGCCGTTCCAAGGATATTTATGGCCCTTATCTCGACAATCTCGGTCGCGATATGAAGCAAGGCGGCGGCAAGATGGTGGTCAATACCTACGGCAAGGCTGTTGGCGCGGGACACTTCGGTCGTTTCGTTGTTGACAAGGGCGTAGAGGTGATGTCGTGCCACTTTGAGGCGGATTTTGAGCGCAGCGGCAGGAGCGTTCTCTCGATTTTGCCGTTGACGTGGAAGGACGGCTGGCCCAAGGCTGGCAAGAAGGTAAGCAACGGCGTGTTCTCGATTCAGTCGGAGCGTCGCGGCTATGCTTTGGAACTTGCCACGGATTTTGTCCGTATTCAGCAAGAGCGTCAGGCCTGGTGGAACGCCAAACCCGACGACCCTGTTTCTGAACTTCCGTTGCAAAAACTCTCCGATATGGAGTCCACGTGGCCCAAAGGTGCAGCACCCGCCCGCCTGAGCGATTATATGCTCCGTCCCAACCAATATTGGCAGATAGAGGCTGTTGACGGCAAGGGCGGCTACCTTGGCAATCCGTATTTCAAGATTACCATCAAAGGCACTACCCGCACACTCGCCGCCGGCCCTGATATGGATGTAATTGTTGCCGAAAATTACACCGGCGACGACACCCAACTCTGGCGCATTGAGCAATGCACCGATGGCACTTACCGCCTGATGCCCAAGCGTCTCGCCGGCACCACTTCCGACAACACGAAATACGTCCTCTATTCCATCGCTGACTCCACCCCAATCCTCAAAGAATGGGACAACGGCGACAATGCAAAGTGGAATCTTGTGGCGGAAGAAAAATAAGGCAACAACTACAATCATTTGAAAACGATATTTATGTAACCCCGTACATCACAGCGTATTAGCACACGATGTACGGGGTTATTATGTAAGGGTGGTTCTTATAAGGTATATAAGAAAAAATTTATATGTTATATACAGAAGTTTTGTATGTTGTTGCAAGTCTCAAAAAAGCCGCATAACTTTGCGGTGAAATTATAAACAGGCATAAGTCAAAAACTTAATCAATATAAGGAAAAGACTAATACGTGTTGGGAAATAGAAAAATGCTGCATATATTTGCAGAAAATTTTAAAAATTATATTTTATGCTGAAATACAAAACAATTGACGGAGGAAAGGTAATCAGCAATGCAAACCTTTCCGCAGATGTGCAAAACAAAAGAAATCCTCTTGACGCGACAATGTGTGGCAGTGGAAGACAAGACGTTGCGACGATTTTACAATTAACTTATTTTATCAACAAATTAAAATTTAACTACTATGGCAAAGAAGCATGAAGAGTATTGGTTCTCGAGACCATACACAGCAACGGAGTATCCAAACGAATTTACTCCTGAACAGGAAAGGGTTATGGCGGATATATACGCATGTCCTCCAATATTATTCACTCCCGAATACTCCAAATGGAGAAATTATTTAAGGTCCAAGCACCCTGATAAATTGGACTGGTTGTTTGAATCGTTGCCTTACGAAGATCAAAAGAACATTTACCTATTACATAGGGAAGAATTTGGCGCGTTATCCAACGAGGCAAAAGGTAGATTTGGCGAAAGGATGACAAGGAACAAGACAAATGATGTATCGCCTTATTTCGCAGGAGGACTGGGTGCAACACTGTTTGCTCCCTTGGGCATTGAATATGCCGCTTTGGCAGCAGATGCTGCCGCTCCACATATCGTCAATGCTGCCACAAAAGTAGGAAATGCCACATCAGAAGCATTCGACGCTACTATTGGTAAAATCGCGGACGCATTCATTGACAGTCCTTTGGGACAAAAGGCAATACCTTTCTTCTATGATTACTTAAAAAGTCCACTTGAAATGGCATTTGCAGCACAGGGATTGCAGAATCTTGCAAGCGAAAATGGCGTTGCAAAGACCGAAAGACTGGCACGAGAAGGCGAATATGGTCAAGCAGCATTGTCAGGTTTGGGCGATGTGCTGGACGCGAGCATGGTAGTACCTGCTGCAATGGGGCTTCAAGAAGCAAGGCAGTCTGCGACGGATTTCTTGAAATATAGATACACAAGACCTCCAAAACACAGTTACGTTACCGAGAAAAAAGCGGAATCCTCAATTGACGATTTGTATAAGGACGACTACTATAAATCTGAACTTGACTGGTCGCCTGAGAGTTGGTTTGGCAGAAGGGTTGACAAGGCATACGATGCCGAAGATGTTGCTGCACTACGTTCTCACGTTCCAGAGTATTTGCAAATCGAAAAGACGGCAAAGGACAAGGGCACATGGCTAAAAATGGATGACGGTTCCAACTGGGAAGGTGACCCAAGGAGTTGGGTGCAGATGCAAAGCAAGTCATACGATGCCTATACTGGTGACTCTCCTTTCAAATACCAACCTTTTTCTCATTCATCTAATAATGCATTTCAAACTTTTGATTTGTCATTCTTTGGAAAAACTGATGAAGGTTTTTTCGGCAAGGGTTTTTATTCCCATCCTGCCGAAAAAATAAATGGTGAGTTAACAGGCAGAAATTCATACGGTGATAAAAAATATTTGCTCACCACAAATGTACAAAAGCCGTTGAATTTAAACAGCCCTGAATGGCAATATGCAGAATTATTCAATAGACCACAACACAATGCACCAAAGGGTATTTTTGATAAATACGACTCTGTCTATTTTGGCGTGCTTGGCGATAATTCCATAGGTGCTATGCCTTCTGAATTGGTAGTTCCTAAACCTACAAATTATAAATCCCTTTTAGGAAACAATGGCAATTTTAATCCATTAAATGCCAATATGTACAAAGGGCTTATCCCTCTATTGGGCATATATGGTACTGCAAGTCAAAAAGACTAACAATTTTTTGATTATGAGTTTAGTAACAAAGATAAAGAGACTTTTCATCAAGGACAAAGAAAATAAAAAGGAATTTGGTCCGACAAATACAATGATGACATATCAGCCCGTCGGATACTATATCCATTGGGTTAGACTGACATGCTATGTTATCCAAAAAGACATTAGCAAAGACAACCTGAATGCTGATAGAATTCCATATTTGGTAAAGGGTTTATTATCGCAAAAAGAAGACCCTCGCTTCGCAGAAATATTCGATGAGATAGACAAAACATTGTCATCAATATACGAATACTCCTTGAAAAAAGGGGTCGTAGAGCCGGAAATCAGTTTTTCAACTTTTTTGCATACACAAGGTATTAAAAATGAAGAAACTGAGAGAATTTACAATCAGTAAAAACGGTGACAAACAAAAGCAAGGCTGCTCCAAGATGGGGCGGCCTTGTTTTTTTTGAAAAAAGTTTTTTGGCGTTTTCGGCGAAAAGTGTTACATTTGCTGTAACAATGAAAAAAATATTCCGCATATTATTGATAACAATTGTATTGCTTGTGGTGGCGGTATTGTACATCAAAAGCAAAGTTCACCTTGTGTATCTCCACGATAGACCATACCAAGCGGAACGGGTGATAACATCGGAAATTGTTGTTGATCAAAAAATCGAAACCACAATGCGCTATGCAATGTCAGAAACTGCAAACAGGTTGGAATTTGCGGCGAAAAACGACATCGCAAACGGTAAGGCAAATTGCGTGGGGTATGCGCGTTTGGCAGCCGATATTTGCAACGATGTTTTCAAGCAAAACAATATTAAAGCAAAAGCCAAACCTGTTGTAGGGCATTATTATGTTGGAAGCATCAATATCCACGACATTGTTTTAAAATACATTACCGACGACAAAACAAAGAATTTTTGGAAAGACCACGACTATGTGCAAATTTTGGATTTGTCCAATAATGTAATCGGTTCTTTTGACCCAAGCGTCTATGATTTGACAGGATTTGATTTCACGGAATAAATAATTTCTTAAACGTCAATTACCATCAATTCTTTCGTCAATTTCCGTCAATTTATGCTAGAAAATTGATGATAATTGATGGTGAAATTGACGGTAATTGACGTTAAAAAAAAATTATTCCTTTGTCAATTCCTCCACTGCCTTATCCACTTTTTCAAAATTGAATTGGCTGTACACTTCGTTGAACAACGCCGCAATCTTG
>CAMJWL010000115.1 GCA_946409405.1 uncultured Bacteroidales bacterium | reverse complement strand
TTTCAAAAATCTACCATTATGAAAAGACTCATCATCCTTCTCGCCACCGTGCTGATATGTGCGTCGGCAAATTCGCAGATTATCCACGATTGGGAAAATCCTGACGTGTTGAGCATCAACAAGTTGCCTTATCACGCCACGTTGCAACTTCCGTCAAAAATTCGAGAGTGCAGAGAGATTGTTTCGCTCGATGGCAAGTGGCTGTTTCATTGGAGCAAAAATCCTGATGAGCGTCCGGCGGATTTTTACCGCGAGGATTACGACGTGAGCGGTTGGGACAAGATCGATGTCCCCGGCAATTGGCAGACGCAGGGCTTCGGCACGCCGATTTATATCAACATCAATTACCCCTTTGTGAGAAACCGTCCGAGCGTAACAACCGAGCCGACCGACAAGTCTTGGACTGCATACGTAAACCGCAATCCCGTAGGCTCTTACGTAACTTTTGTGGACGTCAAGCCCGATATGTTGGGCAAAAATTTGATACTGCATTTTGGCGGCGTACATTCGGCGATGTATGTTTGGGTCAACGGGCAGAAGGTCGGTTACAGCCAAAATTCGATGTCCCCGGTGGAGTTTGACGTTACCAAATATCTGCACGAGGGCAAAAACCGCCTTGCCGTGGAGGTTTACCGTTGGTGCGACGGCTCTTACCTCGAAGACCAAGATATGTGGCGGTTGAGCGGCATATTCAGGAGCGTGGAACTTTGGGTGCGTCCGATGGCGCATATTGCTGATTATAAGGTAATTCCAATGTTAAACAACGACTATTCCGCCGCCGAAATCAATGCCGAAATCCTTGTTTGCAACACCGGCGACCGTATGGCGAAGAATCAAAAGGTAGTTTTCAACATTGAAGGCAAAGATTATCAGTACGTTATCAAAAAAATTCCCGCCAATGAAACTGTTAAAGTTGCGTTGAAAGCAACCATCAAAAATCCTCAACTTTGGTCGGCAGAAAAGCCAAATCTCTATCCGTTCCACATAGAATTGTTTAGCGGTAATGAACGCACAGAACATTTTGATTATCAGACGGGTATCAAGAAAGTGGAGGTTGTTGGCGAGGTGTTTAAAATTAACGGTAAAAATGTAAAACTTCGCGGCGTCAACCGGCACGACCATCACCCAATTACGGGACGTTATGTGGATGACAAAACCTACGAACAGGACATCCGCCTTATGAAACAGGCTAACATCAATTTTCTCCGCACGTCGCACTATCCCGACCGCGAGTACATTTACGAACTTTGCGACCGTTACGGCATTTATGTGATGGACGAGGCCAACCACGAGACGCACGGCTACGGCTATGCTAACGATGTGATGGGCAACGATTTAAGTTTTCAGAAGGCTCACGTTGACCGCGCCGCCTCGCTCGTAAAACGCGACATCAACCATCCCTGCGTTATCCTTTGGAGCCTTGGCAACGAGGGTGGCGTGGGTCCCAACATTGAGGCTATGTACAACAGGGTCAAGGAGTTGGACGCGACGCGACCGCCTTTTTACGACAGCGACCGCCGGTATTCTGCCATTTGGGACGATAGTTATCTCTACCCCGACGACCTCCGCCGCAATGCGCAAGAGGTTAAGGATAAGCCGTTTATGATGCGCGAGTACGCCCACGCGATGGGCAATTCGTGCGGCAATTTGCAGGAATATTGGGACGTGATTTATGCCGATTCGTCGATTTGCGGCGCGGCGATTTGGGATTGGGTTGACCAAGGACTTTGGCAGGGCGACCATTATGCCTACGGCGGCGATTTTGGCGACAAACCCAACGACGGGCCTTTCTGTATCAATGGTTTGATTGCGCCCGACCGCACGCCTCACCCCGAATATTATGAAGTGCAATATGTATATCAACCATTGAAATTTGTACGGGATACTATTACCGGCAAAATCAGCATCGTCAACCGCGATTTCTTTACGGATATTGACGAATACGAAATTACTTACGACACGGTGGATGTTTGTGCTGAGACGTTTGTGAATGTTGCCGCCCGCCTCAAAAAATCTACTCTGTGGGCTGACAAGGGTTTCGTGGTGGCTAAGGAGCAATTTCGTATCAAGTCTTGTGTTGGGATGATGATTGACGGCTTGCCCGCCCAAGCCCTCCAAACGGCGTTTGGTTATGTTGTTTTCTTCAAAAACGGTTCTGCAACTATCGACAACTCAGGCACTTTGGTAAGTTGGGTGAAAGATGGCGAGGAGATTTTGCAGTCGCCGTTGGAGCCGTATTTTTGGAAGCCTGAGAATGACAATCAATCTGCGGCGCATTTTGCCGAGCGGGTTGCAGTGTGGAAGGATGCCGCCGAAAAACGTGTTTTGAAGTCGCTCCGCACATCTAATGCCGACAACGCTTTGGTGATAACAGCCGAAATGTCGTTGCCCATTGGCGCAGACTTAACTATCTCGTATTCATTCACTTACAACGGCCATATTACGGTAAATATGGATTACAATCCCACCGCCGCCAACCTCCCTTTGATGCCAAAATTTGGTATGCGGATGCGAATCAATCCCGATTTTACCAACATAAAATATTGTGGTCGTGGTCCTTGGGAAAATTATCCCGACCGCAAACGTTCCGCTTTTGTTGGCGAATACGAAATGCCGCTGAAAGATTTTCAGACCGAGTACATTCACCCTCAGGACAATGGCAACCGTTGCGACGTGTGGAAGTTTACGATTGTTGGGTCGGGACATCGGATTGTGGACATCGATGGTTGTCAGCCGCTTTGCATCCGTGCTTGGAACTACGGCGAGGAAGATTTGGAGGGCGCAAGGCATCCCAATGATATTCAGCGCGGCAATTTCGTCAACCTCAATATCGACCTCAACGTCCACGGCGTCGGCGGCGCAGACACGTGGGGCAAGCGCACCTTGCCGCAATACACGATTGACGGGAATAAGGCGTGGAAGTATGGGTTTATGTTGGTGGCGAAATGATGATTATTCCACCCTCACACTTACCATTCCTGCCAACTTTCCTCCTTTCACGCTTACCTTTGCCGTTCCTGCCTTGTTGCCGCTGCGGACAACGATGATGGCGCGACCTTTCCAAGTGGTAACGCGGGGCGTGGTGTATGGCTCGGTGTCTTTGAGGTCGGCACTTGCGGCTGACATTAGAGTTGCACCGCCCGTAACAGTTACATTGCACGGAATTGCAGCCTCGGGGCAGACGTTGCCCGCCTTGTCAAGCACCTCAACAGTTATAAACGCCAAATCCTGACCGCCTGATTTGATGGTTTTGCGGTCGGTGGTAAGGCGGAGTTTGGCAGGTTCTCCGGCGGTGGCGATGGTAACGCTTTTGCCGCCCGCCTCTGCACGCAATGTGCCGGGGGTATAGTTGACAGTAAACACAGCCTTAAACTCAGTTTCGCGACTTACCTTCTTGGTTTCCAACAATTTGCCATTGAGATAAAGCGATACTTCGGGCTGTTTGGTATAAACCTCAACCTCTACCGGTTTGCCTTCCCAACCGCGCCAAGTCCACGATTCCCAAGTTGGCCAAACGCTCCACATCGTGTTTTTGATTTCGCCGATATAACCGTTGGGCTCACGGACAGCCATATAAAGAGTTTCGTTGCCGTTCCAAAGCATATCGCGGTAGTGGCTAATGGGTTTGCGCCAACCTGTGATGTCAACATCGCCGCAGTAAGCACCGTGCCATTCGGGGTGTCCGCCGTCGATCCAACTTTCGCCTTCGCGTTCGCCCTTGTAGTAATAACGACCTATGGACGATTCGCCAAGATAGTCGAGTCCTGTCCAAACCATATCGCCAACAATATACTGAAAATCATTTACATACGCCCAATTCCTGAAAGCATCGCGGGGATAACTTTCGGTCTGCCACATCACACGTTTCGGGTTGCGCTCGTGGTCTTCTTTATGCTTGAAAATCATATAGTTGTAGCCGCCAATGTCGAGCACCTCAAAATGCGGGTCGTAAATTTCCCAATCCCTGTCCCAAGCGCAGAGAGCCTCGGTAACGGGACGGGTGGCATCACATTCCAAGATGGCATTTTTCAACAATTTTGCGGTGTGAATCACGCGGATTTCCTTGCGCTCAATTACCTCATTACCAATGCTCCACGAAATAATTGACGGATGGTTGCGGTCGCGGAGCACCATTGCGTGAATGTCCTCGCGGTAACACGAATCAATCAGTTCCGAATAGTCGTGAGCCGTTTTTTGTGTGCGCCAACCGTCGAATGCCTCGCCAATCACCAACATACCGATACTGTCGCAAGCGTCTAAAAATGCGCGAGTTGTGGGGTTGTGCGACGTGCGGATAAGGTTGAAGCCCGCATCTTTCATAAGACGAACTTTGCGGATTTCGGCGGCGTCAAAAGCCATTGCGCCAATTGCTCCGTCGTCGTGATGCACACACGCACCGTTGAGAAGAACTTTTTTGCCGTTGAGAATGAATCCATTTTCAGCGTCGAAACTGAAACTGCGAACGCCAAAACGCACCGACTCCGATTTCTTGCCGTTGAGCGACACTTCGGCGGTGTATAGATAAGGCGTTTCGGGCGACCAAAGGCGCGGATTGTTGATTGTGTATGTAAATTCTACCTTCTTGCTTTCACCGGCTTTGAGGCTGACAGTCTGAGTGTTGCCGCCATCAATGCCCACCGTTGCGGATGCTGTGGCGGAGGATTCGTTCACAACCTCCACCTCGGCTTTTACGGTTGCCTTTTGTGCCGAAACATCGGGCGTGGTGATGAATACGCCGTTTTCTTTGATGTGGACTTTTGGCATTGTCATCAACCAAACGTGACGGTAAATGCCTGAGCCTGAGTACCAACGGCAATTGGGTTGCGCCGAATTGTCAACCTTTACCAAAACTTCGTTCTTGTCTTTATTGAGCATTGGCGTAACATCCACAGTGAAAGGCGTATAGCCGTATGCGTGCTGACCTGCCTTTTTGCCGTTAATGAAGACCTCCGCCTTTTGATAAACGCCCTCGAAATGGAGTTTCACAACCTCGGCGTTAGGTGTGGCAAAAGTCTTTTTGTATTCGCCCTTGCCGCCTTCAAACCAACCTCCGCCGGTGCCTGTTGCGCCCTTGCCCGAAAAGGATCCGGTGTAGATGTCCCAATCGTGAGGCAAATCCACGGCGATAGTCTTGCCGTCTTTTGTAAATTCCCAACCCGAATCCATCAGGGTTCGTGAGTTTTGCGCAAAGCCGTTCAATGCGCTGATAATCAGAATGGATAATGTAAGATAGACTGTTTTCATAATGAGTTTGAATTGTTTTTATGGGACAAAGATATGTATTTTTTTTCAGCACTGCAAAAAACTGATGGTTATTTTCCGAAATTTGATTATCTTTGCGGCAACGGATTTAGCAAACATTAATTATCAAAAAACTATAAAAATGGATCTTTTTGAAAAAGTGATGGAACGTGCAAAGACCGCCGACCTCGGTAAGTATCAGGCAGGTGCGGACGGCTACTTTATGTTCCCCAAACTCGAAGGCGAGATAGGCCCTGAGATGAATTTCAGGACTCCTTTTGGCGTAAAGCCAATCCTCAATTGGTCGCTCAACAACTACCTCGGCCTCGCCAACGACCCCGAAGTGCGCAAGGCTGACGCTGAGGGCGCGGCTAAATATGGTCTCGCCGCTCCTATGGGCGCGAGGATGATGTCGGGTCAGACCGTGATGCACGAGGAACTCGAAGCAATGCTCGCAAAGTACGCCAAAAAACAGGCGGCTTTCGTTGTCAACTTCGGCTATCAGGCGATGATTTCGATTATCGACTGCATCGTGGATCGCAAGGATGTCATCGTTTATGACTACGAGGCTCACGCCTGCATTATGGACGGTATTTTCCTGCACAAATCCAAGTGCGGCGGCGAGAAGATGAGTTACGTCTATCCGCACAACGATATGGAAAAACTCGAAAAGCAACTCAAACTTGCCACCAAGAAAGTTGCTGAAACGGGCGGCTCCATCCTCGTAATCACCGAGGGCGTGTTCGGTATGGCGGGCGACCTCGGCAACTTGAAGGGCATCACCGACTTGAAGGACAAGTACAACTTCCGCCTCCTCATCGACGACGCTCACGGCTTTGGCACGATGGGTCCCAACGGCGGCGGCACAGGCGAACACTTCGGCGTTCAGGACAAGGTGGACCTCTACTTCGCAACATTTGCAAAGGCAGGTGCGGGCATTGGCGGTTTCATTGCCTCCGAAAAACCCATCATCGACTACCTGCGTATGAATATGAGGTCGCAAATCTACGCCAAGTCGCTCCCGATGCCTATGGTTGTTGGTCTCAAAAAACGTCTCGAACTTATGACCACCAACCCCAAGTACCGCGAAAACCTTTGGAAAATCGTTCACGCCATCCAAGAAGGTTTCAAGAAGGACGGTTTTGACATTGGCAAGACCCAATCGCCGGTAACTCCCGTGTATATGCACGGCGACCCCAACGCTTCCGACGTGGAATGTACAGCCGAGGCTACAAACCTCTTGCTCGACCTCCGCGAGAATTACGGCATTTTCTGTTCGATTGTGGTTTACCCAGTAGTACCCAAGGGCACTGTGATGTTCCGCGTAATTCCTACCGCCGCCCACACCCTCGAACACGTGGAGCGCACCATCAATGCCTTCAAGGAGTGCAAGAAGAAACTCGACGAAGGCCGCTACAAAGCCAAGGTGGTTGACCCATGGTCAATGTTGAAGAGTGGCAAGGTGGAGTTCTAACTAATTGACATACGCCACTACATTTAAATTAAACACCGAATTAAACACGATATTTGTTTAATTCGGTGTTTTGTTTTTTTACCGTTCCAATCTATTATTGCCTGCCCAATTGCTCAGCCGCCAAGACCAGGAACATGTAGTGCGACGAGCCGCCGCCTATTACATATTCCACTTGTTGCCAAAGGTATGGAAACTTTAATAGTTCGGGGAAGTCGGGGCGTATCAAGCCCGTGCCAGAAACTACGCCGCCGGGGATGTACGACCAATCTGCGCGGTTCAAGCCATAACCCACCGTGGCAGATTCCGCGCCTACTCCCGAGGCAAAAGAGGCTCTGTTTAAGCCCGGATGACAACCCAACACAAAATTCAAAGCGTCAAAAACAGGCTCCTTGGAGAAGATTTCGGGATATTGAGCCGCCAAGAAATAATGACGGAATCCAAATCCCTGAATGTCCCAGCCCGCGCCCCAAATGTTAGGACGGTAAGGTACGCCGTAGGGATTTTCTGCCGATTGTTGCTTCAACGTGGCGGCGTATGCGGGCAGCGCGGCGCGGAATTTTTGCGAAAACGCCTTATATTTTTTGTCTTTTTGCGTGCTGCAATATTGTTCGATACGCGCCAAATACCATCCGCAATGTGCTATATACTTGTTGAGAGAATCGGCGAGGGTTACAATGTCGTCGAGATATTCCTTTTTGCCGGTGGCTAAAAACAGTTCCGTCTCGGTCTGATATTTGGCGAAAGCGGCGAACCCCTTCGGATTTTTGTTTTGGGCAAAGACCTCTTCCGCAATTTGCAGACAGCGGTTGGCGAGGCTGTCGTTAAAACCCTTCAACGTGCGGTAAGTTGCTGCAAGACAGGCGGCTGTGGATAGTTCGCGGTAGGGATTATGCTCGGTATATACACGGCGGTCGTCGTTGTTGCCGGGGATATTGTCGGTCATGGCAGAAGCGTCGCCGAGGAGTACATATTGGCGGAGATTGTTGCAGATGATGCCACGGTAGAGCCTTCCAAGCGCGTTGTAACCCGCCACAATGGTCAGCGCACCGTTCTCAATCTGTTGGAGGATGTCGTTGCGGCTGTCGGGCTGGTGGATTTCCACCACGCGGGCGTTCCAATCGATGGCGGTAACGTCTATCGCGGGCTTAAAACATTCGTAGGCAAGCGACAAGTTGTAACACTCGTTGGCCTGCGACTCTATGCGCAGGTCAAAATCGCCCGCATCGTGCCAACCGCCCACGTTGACGGCTTTTTTGGTGTTAGGAACGATGCCGGGAAAGTCTGCCGTCTGGTCGTAACCGTCAAAGAGATTGCCCTTTTCGGCAACAAGCGCGTCGTCCAAGTGGCAGGCATCGTGCCAAACCTTGTACTTCTCGTTGACGCGCACGTGGCACATCTGCACCGGCAAAAAATACTCTATCACCGGCTGCCAAACTCCGCGTTCATACACGTCGCTGTCGATTTTAAACACCACCGATTCGCTGTTTTTATACACCACCTTGTAAAGTCCCGGCTCCTTGACATCAGAAAAATCAAACGTCAAATAATTGTATCTCAGAAATTTGCCCCACTGTTTGGGTTGCTGTTTGAGCACGGTCTGGAAACCGTTGGCAGAGATGCGGACGAGCGACGCCTCGGCAACTGATTTGTCGCGAATGTCGGTCTCGATGACGGCGCGTTTGGGCTGATTGGGCATGTAGCCAATTTGCGAAGTCTGTACCACGGGCGCGTAAATCCATTCGGGAGTTACGTGGGGAGTGATGCGCCATTTTAACACTTCTCCCTTCTGATTTACAGGGAGTTCGCTGCGGAGTACAAACCAACCGTTGTTGTGGTTCATGCGGCCGTCGTAGAGTTTGAGGTCAGAGCCGAAGGTTTCCACGGTGATTTTTTTGAGCGGGTCGTCGGGACATACCACAAACTTCTTGCCCACGGCATACGGCATCGCCACCACGTCGTCGGCTATCAACGGCGAATATCCGCTGCCCAAAAACTTCTGGAGGTTTACCGTAGAGCCGTCCTTGCCCTCAAAATCACCTTTGTAATTAATATTAGGTGTGGCAATCTCCAAAGGCGCGTTGGGTTGCTGTGGGAAGATGCCGCTCTTGGAGTCCATTATCCACGGATGACCGAACAGTTCGCCGGGAAAAAGTTCGAGGTTGAAACCCACCTTGCCCTTGAATTTAGGCGGGATGGGCTGTTCGAGCGACACCGTTACTTCTATTGCGTCGCCCGCCGCACGGGTCTCCACGTTGTAATAAAAAGCCAAGTCGGGATACACGGCGGGGTTAAACCCCCTCATGTGCCTACTCGTGTCGGGGTAGCACATACGCGCCGAGATGGAATTGGCGGCTGCGGTACGGCTCACCTTCTTGGGTACGCCCTGCCACTGACCGGGAGTGGGTTCGAGGCGGATGTCGCCGTTGGTGGCGATGCGCTTGCCATTCATAATGATGCACACGCCGCCCTGATGTCCTTCGGGATAATAATCCTCAAATACCGCCACGTCCACGCCGTAGTTGGAGATGCAGCCAGATTCTGTGATGTGAAATTGCTGTGCGCTGAGAGTCAAAGCGTTAACTCCCATGGCGAGCAACAATGCCGATGTTTTTTTGATGATGCTGTTCATAATTGTCTTTTGTAAGGTTTAGCGTCCAAATATATAAAAAAAATCCACGCAAGCATCATATCTTACGCGGATTTTTGTGCTATGATAGTTGTTTATTTTTTTCTGATGCGGGGTGTTATTTGATGGTCTTCACTACGCCGGTGAAGACAGGAATGTCTTGGTATTCGATTGTATAGATAAAATCGCGGTCGATGATAAAATCTTGATATAGGTCTTCGAGGTCTTCGGGTTCGATGTCCGCAGAGGACTTCATCATTTCTACTTCGGTAACAGCCGCGCCCTCAATGCCATGGCGAGCCACTTCGAGTTTGGCCACATGCTGTATCTTGGAGCAATAGACCGCGTCTTCGGTCAGGTTGCTAAAATCACATTCAAAAGGTGAGAAAAACGTATTGACACCCAAATTCTTGATGCAGTCCTTGACATCCATGTTAAAATCTGCCTTGAACTCCGGGAAGAGACAACGGGTGTGGTACCTGTACTTGTCGTCATTCCAAGTGTAATGGATGGTGTCGTTGAGTACGTCGGCGGTGTAAAGGTCGTCCACAGTGTAGCCCTCGTTTGGAACGATGAAGGTAAGGTAGAGTCCGTGTGCCGACCTTGTGTAAAACTTGCGGAACTTCTTGGGTTCTATTGCCTTGCCGCCGTAGTAGTTGCCTTGGAGGAGTTTGGTGTTCTTGGTTGACTTGTCGCTGTTGTGGAAGTCGTAGGCTGCCTCTGTAAAATCGAGGTCATTGCCCAATTCGTTCCAAACATCGCGGAGATAGACCACGCTCATCAGGAGGATTGCCGCGTTTTCTTTAACATCCATGTCGGGGCTGAGAAAACCATACGTCTCGTTCTTGATGTAGGAGGTAACGAGGCTGTTGACATCTGTGTTGTCGAAGTCCATGCTCATTACGTCGCTGAGGAAGTTGGTAGTGAGCGACTTAACTCCATTGTCCTTCACCGGCACGCCGTTACGCACCCACAGAGAGTTGGCGCACCTGATGAGGTTGCTTGTAGCGGGGGCGTCCTTGTTGTCAAACACCCAATTGCAGGTGTAGCAGAGGTACTCGATGTTGGCGAGAAGTTCGTCGTGGGTGATGCCGAGCGCGTCGAGGAGTTCCTGACGGGTCTCGCCGTTGGCGCAGTCGGCCGCCATGCCGAGAGCCGTGAAGGTTGAGAGCGGCGAGATTACAGTGTTGCCATCCTTCTTGCAGCCGATTGAGGAGGCGAGTTTGCCGGAAAATGTCTCCAACTTGCTGGTAAACTTGTCGATGTTTTCCGTCCACGAAACATACTCAGAAACCACCTTCTTGGCAATTGTGGCCTTGGCGATTGTGGACTCGTCCACCGGTTCGTAGTTTTGGGGGGGATTTTCGACGGGATCGATTTCGTCCTTGTCCGAGCAAGAAGGCGCGGCAAATAGGAGCGCGCCGACTGCGAGGGTTGCAAGGGTAACGTGAATTGCTTTCATGTTATAGTTCTTTAAAGTTAATGTTATGTTAATGTTTTGTTTTTTTTCAATTATATAACACTTGACAACTTCAATA
>CAMJWL010000114.1 GCA_946409405.1 uncultured Bacteroidales bacterium | reverse complement strand
CTTGGTGCCGTAAGCCTTGCCTTCGGCGATGTCCTCGGTGCGGATGTTGTCGGCGAGAGCCTTGTTGACTGCGTGGGTAACAATCTGCGCCTCCTCTTTGAGACCGAAGCCGGTTTCCAGGAGCATTGCGGCGGAGAGGATTGCTGCCATCGGGTTGGCGATGTTTTTGCCTGCCGCCTGCGGATAAGAGCCGTGTATGGGTTCAAACAGCGAAGTGTAAACGCCAATAGACGCGCTCGGCATCAAGCCCATAGAGCCGGTGATTACAGAAGCCTCGTCGGTGAGGATGTCGCCAAAGGTGTTTTCTGTTACCATCACGTCAAAATCCTTGGGCGTTGTAACGATGCGCATAGATGCGTTGTCAACAAACATGTACGAAGTCTCCACTTCGGGATATTCGGGAGCCATCTTTTGAGCCACTTCCCTCCACAGGCGCGACGAAGCGAGCACGTTGGCCTTGTCGATTACGAGGAGTTTTTTGCGGCGGGTCATGGCGAGTTCGTAGGCGCATTTGAGGATGCGCTCTATCTCATAGACGGAGTAGATGTTGGTGTCGAAAGCGGTCTTGCCGTCTTCAGTACGACCCTTCATGCCGAAATACATGCCGCCGGTGAGTTCGCGTACCACGGTGAAGTCTGCGCCCTCCACGATTTCCTTCTTGATGGGCGATTTGTGAATCAACGCCGGGAAAGTGTAGATGGGGCGGATGTTGGCGTAGAGTTCGAGGCGTTTGCGGATGGCGAGGAGGCCTTGCTCGGGACGCACCTTGGCGTTGGGATCGTTGTCGTACTTGGGACTTCCAAACGCGCCAAAAAGCACTGCGTCAGATTTTTTGCATACGTCGATGGTCTCGTCGGGCATGGGGTTGCCGGTGGCGTCGATGGCCGCCGCGCCGCCCAACACAGGCACGTATGTAAACTTGTGTCCTCTTACCTTTTCGATGGCTTGGAGAGCCTTCTGAGCCTCCGCAATCACTTCCGGGCCTATGCCGTCGCCCGGCAACACTGCAATTTGCTTGTTCATTTCTTTGTATTAACGTTAATAATCAATAATGTCGTTTCGGGGTTCCGTTTTCGCACTGCAAAGGTAACTTTAATTTTATTCTGTGCCAAAAATATTTTAACTTTGCGGAAATTATCGTTATGAAAACCGCACTTATCATAATTAATTACGGAACACCAAAGAGTGCCGCACGTGGCGATGTGGCGCGTTATCTTCGTCAATTGCTTGACGACAAGCACGTTATGACCATGAACGCCGTCGGGCGAAAAATCCTTGTCAACTGCATCATCGCGCCATTTCGCGCCGGTAAGTCTGCCAAAATGTACGCGAAAATTTACCAAAACGGCGAAATGCCGCTCAAAAAATACACCACCGAATTTGCAGACCGTTTGCAGGCCATGCTCGACGGCAGGGCTGACGTGTATGTGGCGATGACGGCGGGTTACAATCTCGTCAAAGATGTTATGGACGTGGTTTTGGCGGGCAACTATCACAAAATAGTAGTTGCGCCGATGTTTCCGCAATACACCGAATCCACGTGGGGAAAGGCGTTGGACGATGTTTTTGCGGCGTTAAAGGGACGGTTTAATGTGCCGCCCGTCCATTGCATCGAGCCTTTTTATGACGACGACGATTATCTTGACGCTTTTTGCGGGCATATCATGGAGCATCTGCCACATATTGAAGATATGGAGCGGATAATATTTTCGTATCACGGCATCCCTATAATGCACACCAACCTTGCGCATCCGGGGCATACGTGCGGCGAGTTGGGGTGCGCGGAAGCCGTCGGCAACGACAACAAACTATGCTACCTCGCGCAGTGCCACGCCGAGACGAGGATGGTAGCCTCGCGCCTTAATATCCCGCCCGACAAGTGCCTTACCGCCTTCCAAAGCCGTTTCTCAGACCGCTGGGTGCAGCCTTTCACGGACGTTACGGTAAGTCAGTTGGCGCAGGACGGCATCAAGAGCATTGCCGTAATCACGCCGTCGTTCACCGTGGATTGCTTGGAGACGATAGTGGAGGTGGGCGAAAAACTACGCGAAATTTTTCTTCAAAACGGCGGCGAAAAATTTGCCTCTGTGCCTTGTCTGAACGCCTCGGAGCGGTGGATAGAAAAATTTTGTAGAATCATTGCAAAAAGTTTGTAAAAAATAATTGCATTGTCGCACGGTTTTTGTACTTTTGGCACTTAGAATTTTAGTAGCAATATGAGCAAGAGAAGTCAGCAACATAGTACGCGGTCGATAATGACCACGATGCTCGGCATCACCATACCCGTCATCACGGTTGTGGTGGTGGCGTTGAGCGTGGTGCTGTTCAGGATAATGCGCACCAACAACCTCGCCGCAGCCGCCGTGGCGTGCCGCGACGTGGTGGAGAGCAACGTCACGGCTCTTGGCAGTAGGTACAGGACTTTTGTGGCGCAGCTCGCGGGCGTGTCGCAGATATGTGCGCGCAAGCATTATTGCGAACAAGAAATGGTGGACATCGTGGAAGCCCTCGTAAAAGGCAGCGGTGGCGACTACCTATACGGCGGCTTCATCAACCACAGCGGCCAGGTTTTCAGTAGTTGTCCGGGCGACACCGTCAACATCAAGGAAAAACTCTTTGCCTTGGAGCACGTCTCCAAGCATGGCAAGACTTTTATGATAACGCCGCCATCCAACGCCGCCGACAATTCGGGACGCAAGACCCAAAACCTCCTCGTGCCGCTCAAAGACGGCGAGAAGGTGAAGGGTGCATTGTACGTGGCGATGAACGCCGATATTATCTTGGGAGCGTTGACGGGCATCAAGAGCAACGGCATGGGCAGGTCGAGCCTCTGCAATACTAATGGTATGGTGGTGGTAATGGACGACAGTAGGAATCCCAATGAGTTCGACAAATCCACCACCTCCATCTGCAAAAAAGTGTCGGAGCGCGTCAACGGCGGCGCGAAGATTGGCGGCGATTCCTTTATGGGTGTTGACGGCGACATGAGGCTTGTAACGTGGGCCAAACTCAACGAGTCGCGGTGGTTTATAATGATGGAGGTAAGATATTCGGAACTCGACGCAGCCCGCGCCCGTATGCGCAACCTTTATATTATGGCGGGGCTGTTGGTATTTTCGCTTGTGATAATATATGTGTATGCCATCACCAAATATGGCATCGTAAAGCCGCTTGCAAAACTCAAGACCGTGGTCAACGAATTTGCGGCGGGGCGTATGTACAACGCCGTAAAACTCGACCCCTCCGCCATCAAAAACAACGAAATTGGCCTCCTCTACAACGACGTCGCCGAAATGTCAAAAAAACTCGTTACCATCACCGACGCCATACGCTCGCAGGCGGATTCTATAATGGTAAACAGCCACGAACTCAGCACCTCCGTAGAGCATATCTTGCAGAGTATCAACGACCAGGCATCATCGGTAGAGGAGATAAGCACCACGGTGGAGGAGATGACTTCCACTATTGCCGACACCGCCAACATCGCCGAGGAGACGCGCAAAAGTTCCATGTCTATAGCGGGCGACATTGGCAAGGTGGCGCGGGCGTCGGCGCAGACTTTGGAAATTACCAAGACAGTGATAGACAAGATTAAGGTAATCAACGATATAGCCAGGCGCACCGACCTTCTCGCCATCAATGCGGCTGTGGAGGCGGCGCGGGCGGGCGACAATGGCAAGGGCTTCTCCACCGTTGCCTCCGAAATCAAGCAACTCGCCGAGCGTTCCAAGATAGCGGCGGTGATGATAGACGAAACATCAAACCAGACCATCCGCATCACCGAACAGGCAGCAAAGATGATAGAACAGATAGTGCCGCGCATTCTCGACAACACGCAGAAGGTGGCAGACATCGCCGCATCCTGCAACGAACAGCGCACCGGCACCGAACAGATTAGCAACGCGATACAGCAACTCGCGCACATCTCCGACGAAAACAACATCGAGGCGGGCGCGTTGGCAACAAAGGTGGAAAACTTTGTAAGGTATGCCAACGAACTCACCGGAATGATGCAGTTTTTCAAGACGGCGGACGAGAAGACGGAGCGGCTCAAAGACATATCAAACGCCCTCGCCAAGCATACAAGCGAACTCGAAGGTCTCCGCAAGGAACTCGCCGACTACGACCGCCACCGTGAGTATATCGCATCAGCAAACATTGACATCAACAACGCAGCACACGATGAAAAAGACGCTATCTAAAATATCCGGCTTGTTCGGCTTCAACAGCCGGACGGTGTGGGGCAAGTACATGAAACTTATCCTGCCTTGCGTCATGGTGGTAATCGTCGCCATGGACTGCGTGATATATGCCATCATCTCCAACTACACCACCACTGCAAACAACAGGGAGAGCCTCCGCACAGTAAAACTCCTCGCCGACGACATCTCCGAGGTGTTTCACCGTTACCTCGGCGACCTCAACATGATGCGCCATTATTATCAGAACAGTTCGCAGCCGGAGTTCATGGAGTTTGCGACGAGGTTCACCACCGAACACAGCAACAAGTATTCGTATGTACGTCTCATTCTGCCAGACGGACGGTCGTTTCCCACTATCACCCACCGCGAAAACATTTACGATGTCAAGTCGGGTCGCCCGTACAGGCATCTTATTGTGGAACAGAAGGATTTGTCGGTCAACTCGGCGCACTCCTCGTCTTTGGTGCGTGGCGAGGTCTACAGCATCACCGTGCCGGTCAAAGACAAGAGGGACTCCGTATTGGCGATGATTGCGGCGGTGTTTCCCGCGAGCGTCATCGACGACAAACTCAACTCTCTCATCCGCGACTCGTCGGAATATTTTGTGTTGGTGGACGACTTCAATAAGGTGCGCGTCTGCCGGGGCGAGAACATGGCGTTTACTGCCGATCTTAACCAAAGCAATCCGCGTTTTGTGGATATGGCGAAGATGGTTGCGGAGAGCCGTCAGAAGGAATCGGGCGGCGCGCCTTCGCATGGGCATTGGTCGGTGCATACCAAGACGGGCAGCGAGACCGTGGTGCATTACATGAACATCCCCGACACTCCGTGGGTATTGGCGCAACTCACTCAGCGCAAGACCATAGACAAGGACGTAACGCTCACCTTTTGGGTGCTGTTGCTTACCACTGTGGGCGCGGTGATAGTGTTTCTCGTGGCGTTGAGGGTGGTAACTGCCAAGGTGGTCATCCGCCCGTTGGAGGCCATCAACAGGTTTTCCGACGACTTCGCCAACGGCAAACTGTATTCCACCGAGACCCAGGGCGTGGATTCTGACGACGAGATTGCCGCCGTCTGCAAAAACATCGAACACATGCAGCACCGCCTTGTGGAGGCTGTGAGCGGCATCCGCGACACGTCAAACGACCTTTTGCAATGCAGCCGCAACGTGTCCGACACCGTGGAGAGTGTGTGCCGCGACGCGCAGATTCAGGACATATCGGTGGACAGCATAGCACATTCTATCGAGAAGGTAAACAACTCCATACGCCTCAATACGGCTGACGCTTCGCAGACGCGCATCAATTCCGACGAGATAGCGAGCGACATGGTAACGCTCACCAAGTCCACCGTTGACACATTCGACTGTATGCAGCGCATTGTGGAGAAGGCCAAGATTATCAACGAGATAACGGCTCACACCGACCTCCTCGCCATCAATGCTTCCGTGGTGGCTTCCCGCGCCGGCGAACACGGCAAGGGCTTTGCTGTGGTGGCGGGCGAAATACGCAAACTCTCAGAGCATTGCCACCGCGCCGCTTCAGAAATCAACTCGATTTCGGAGGTGTCGCTTTCGTCCACGTCGCAGACCGTGGATCTCGTTAACAGCATCGCGCCCAAGATACACGACAACGCCGAGATGGTGTCGCGCATTTCGGACGCATGCAACCTCCAGCTCAATTTTACCAAGACCATAAGCGAGGCTGTGGAGCAAATCACCGCCATCGCCCAAAACAACTCCACTTCGGCAGACAACCTCACCGTGTATGCCAACGTGCTTGTAAAAGACGTGGAGCGTCTCAACAAGTTGGTGGACTTCTTCCGCCTCGACTTGGAGAGCGACCAGCGTCGCGAACAGATAGCGGCGGCGATAGACGTGTGCGCATCGGAGATTCTCACGCTCAAGAGCCGTCTGATAAGCGTTACCATTGGAGAAGACGACGAGGAGACACGCCTGTTGGAGGCCAAGATAGACGAGGCTGTAAAGACGGCGTGCGAGGCAACGGGCATTAACAATTACGACCATAACAAATGAATAAGGCATCAGAATATATCGGCAGGTTGTTTAAGATAAGGGGCAACACTATTTGGGGCAAGTACATCAGCCGCTTGCTCCCTGGCATAGTGGTGCTTATCCTCGTAGTGGACGTGTATGTATATAATAAGGTGAGTTCGTCCAATTTTGCCAACACCGACCGCATGGCAAAACAGAGCGTCTTGCTCCAGGCGATGGCGATAGACAAGATATTGGATAGTTATTACTCCGAACTCCGCATCATCAGGACGCAGTACAAGGACTCCGCGTCGATGGAGGGCTTCATGGACGTAGCCAAAAAATTTATCGACGTGAGCCACAAGAATTGGAACTACCTCCGCCTCACCCTCCCGAGCGGTAAGTCTTACACCACCCGCAACGGACTCGACAAGTTGAACGGCAAGGTTACGAGGTTTTACAAGGATATTTTTGGCAACAACGCCGAGTATAACATCCAACGCCCCTTCCGCAACCGCGTGGACAGCGAGGAGTCGTGGTGTCTCTCCGTACCCATCAAGGACAGCCAAGACTCTACCGTCGCCATTGTGAGCGCGGTGTTCCCGTCCAAGGAGATAGATTCGCTGATGGTAACAATCAAGGCAAACGGTGCGGGGTTTAGCACTATGAGCGACAACGAGATGATTTTCCGCATCTACGACAGTACTGTGCATGAGATGTCGATACGTCAGTTGGAGATGGCGGGCTTCCGCAACATCCGCGAAATTGTGGAGTACGGATGGAAGCGCAAGGCCACCGTAAAATGTCGACAGGCGGTCTATTTCTCCCCGCAAGGCACCAAGGTGCAGTGTTATATGGCCGTGGTGGGCGATACCAATTTGATTATCACCCTCAATATTCCTTTCTCGCAACTCAACAAGGCTACTTTCACCATGGCGATATTGCTCGCAATATCGGCGGTGTTAATCATTGTGTTTGTGATTGTTGTGGTGAGGTTGGTTACTAAACACGTTGTGTTGCAGCCGCTTGGTGCGCTCAATAGGTTTATATTCGATATTTCCAAAGGTCGTCTGTATTCCAACGAGGCAGACGGCATCAATGCGGGAGACGAGTTTGGCGAACTCAAAGCCACGGCGCAGTCTATGCGCGAGAAGGTCTATGGGGCGATGGAGGCTATCCGCAAATACACCAAGGACATAGCGACGGGCGCGGTGGCTCTGAGCGATGCTGTGAGCGTTATCACTTCCGACGCCAAGAGTCGTGCCGCCACGGTGGAGGAGATTTCGGAGTCGGTAACGCAGATTACACACATCATCAGCGACAACACCCAAAACGCCAAATCTGCCAAGGACAGTGCCGACGAGATTTCAAACAGCATCTGCACCGTAACCCAAGAATCAGACCGCACCCTCGACAGCATCAGCAACGTGCTTTCCAAGGCTCAGGTAATCAACGAAATATCCGAGCGCACCGACCTTCTTGCCATCAACGCCGCAGTGGAGGCGGCTCGTGCGGGCGAAAACGGTAAGGGCTTTGCCGTGGTGGCGCAGGAAATCCGCAACCTTGCGGAGCATTGCCAGGCTGTTGCCGCCGAGATCAACGCCCTCTCCGCCGAGAGTCTCGACAACACCAAGCACGCCGTAAGTCTCATAGACGACATTTCGCCGCGTATTGCCGACAGTGCGGATATGGTTTCCAAGATTTCCGAGTCGTGCGCCCAACAGTTGACCATGACGGTGGCTATAAGCCGCGCCGTGATGCAGTTTGTGGACACCATCAATAACAACCGTCAGACCGCCGATGTGCTCGACGACTATTCCAAGCAGCTTGATTCGCTTGTCAAGAAACTCAATATTTCCGTAGATTTCTTTAAACTCAGCGAAAAGGAGGCGCAGAGCCGCGAGGGCATCATCGCGCAGATAGAGCGCAAGACCGCCCAACTTGTAAGCCTCAGAGAGGAGTTTGTATCGCTCCTTGCCGACGGTTCGCGCACGGCCGCCGACTCCCAAAAATCGTCCCACGTACTGCCAAACAAGGACGAATCGGGCTTTTATTCATCGCAGGTGTATGTCCCCAAGACCAAACGGGGCGCGAATATGCCCGTGGAAAAGCCGTTGTCTAAGGGTTTCGACATCGACATGTCGGGCATGGACGACGATTTTGAGCGTTTCCCCGAGTCATAGTGCTTAACCTACGCTTAACACAGCATCCTTTAGATTTTGCCATTAACGCTGTAAATTACAGATAATTGTATATTATACAATCAAAAACGTTAACATTGCGCCGCCCGCCTTTTTGCGTTAGTATTGCCATTTGTTAATGATTACTTAATTGAAAAAATTATACAGAATCAAATATTCGCCGTACCTTTGCATCGTAATCAGAAAGGAAATCTGGTTGCAAAATACTAACAAAAGGTTCTTTGAAAATCCGGCGAAAAAGTTTTGCGCAAGATGCCCGTGAGTTATTAACGTTATAGGAACTCCCCAACGCACATAAGGAGTATGTCAGAGAAAACAATAGAGTATTAACCTTAAAAACTTACGCATCATGAAAAAGTTTGTTTACAACGCAGTAATGGCGGCCATGGTTGCCGCAGCAACTTTGTTGAACACTGCAAACGCAATGGCAGTCAACCCGATAGACACCGTTAAGTCCGACAGCACAAGCGTCGCCACCATCGCCCCCGAGGCAGACGACCTCGCAGCGAGCGAAGCGGCTCTCCCGCTTGAGCCTTGGATGATGGAGAATATCGATATCCTTCACGAAGAAAACATCACCGTGGAGCCTTGGATGACTGAGAACGTCAACCTCCTCAACGAAGAAAACCTCAACGTTGAAGGTTGGATGACCGAGAACGCTAACCTCCTCAACGAAGAAAACCTCAGTGTAGAGGCTTGGATGAGCGAAGACGTCAACCTCTTGAACGAGGAAAAACTTCAACTCGAATCTTGGATGTTTTAATTAGCATCCGCAACCCAAATCAACTAATCAATGCGGGCAACGAGCAATAAACTTTCTAACTGAATTTTAAAATTTTTCTCTTAATCGACACATACGAACCTTTTTAACAAAAGATGTTCATTCGGTTTCCAATGTCCCTCTTGGAACCGGATGCGGAGGTGGAGAAGTGGGCAAGCCTCTTTCTCCCAAAAAAATAGTCTTATATTTCCTTGAATTTCCCAAATTTTTTCCATAATTTTACAGCGAAAACTTTGAATAATTAATTCGTTTTAATTCATTGTAATTCGTTTTAATTTTCGTTTAAAAGAAATTTACGGCTATGGATTTTGATGCTTTTGACAAGGAGATGCGGCGTTTTGAACAGTCGCTCGACCGTCTGATACCCAAAACCAACACCGAGACCGAATGCATCCGCCGCATCTTGAAAGCAGATTACGAATTGAGTGTAGGAGAGGAGTACGGAGAATTTGTGAGGGAGAAGATGATGGAGGGCTAATCTTGTTTCCTCGGTATTATCACCTTGAACTCCTGACAATCCGTATCGTTAATAAGTTGAGTATCAGGATGGTCGGCAAGTACGCGGCGTATGCCCGTGCCTAAACCGCGATATGTGGTAAGGCGAGAGCCAAAGGTTGACAACATTGGGTTGCGCTGTACTGCCGTCCCTATTTTTATGTTATCTACTGTAAGGCTGTTTGGCAATGCACCGGGGCTTATTATCTCCACCCTGTTGTCGAAAATCATAAGGCGGACAGGCGCGTTTCTTGTCAAATCTCTGTGAATCAGGGCGTTTTGTACCACTTCTTCGAGCGCGTCTATTGAAATTTCCAAGATGCCAAGCGAATTGAAACTCTGACCTTGCTGCGTATGCCGAAGGTTGGTTTTGAAAAAGCCGATGGCTTCGTAGAACATTTCGGGTATCGTGCCGTTGATGTCGCGGCTGTCGCGGTATTCCTTGCCGGCGATGTCGTTGCCGTAAAATGCAACCGCCTTGATAGAAAATGTAGGGCGGAATTGCTGTGGATTTTTGGCAAAAAACAACAGCCCGCCGATAGTGAGTTTGCCGTCTTTTAAGACGTTCATATTTTTGAGCAAAATCTCTTTTGGCAAGTCGAGATTTTTGGCATTGATTCGCCGCAGATAGTCCGAAATTTTATCCTCGTTGATGTCTTCAATTGATGTTTCAGGCACTGTCATCTCGTCAACAAATATGACTTTTGATTGTTGAAAAAGACGCAGTTGTTCGTGATTGTCAAGCACTCTACGCTTGTCGCCGCCCTGTTTTGTCCAAATCGTGCCGTTTTTGTCCTTGTAAGGTTTGTTGGTTCCTTCCTGAACCTCAACGCAGAGAACATTTCTGCCGTCCACCTCTACGGTTTCGGTAGTGATATAAACTTCTGGAAACACAAAATCTGAGGCGATGACAGCAAGACGATTGCCGGTGCTTTGCAGTTGCACATAGTCGAGGCCGGTGATTTCGCCGGTCTTGTCCTTAACGCCAAAGAGCAACAGCCCGCCCTTCGTATTGGCAAATGCAATCATCTCTGCGGCGATACTATTTTGATTGTCAAGAAGTTCCTTAAACTGAACTTTGCTCGTCTCGCCTTGCTGAATTATCTTTTTAAGTTCTGCGCCTGTCATAGTGGTGGAGTTTTTTTTTACAATGGCAAAGGTAAAAAAAGTTTTTTGCAATGTCAAAACTAATTGCTAACTTTGGGTGCAATAATAATTACGCTATG
>CAMJWL010000113.1 GCA_946409405.1 uncultured Bacteroidales bacterium | reverse complement strand
GGGAAGTTCCCCATTCGTCTATTATAGTGGATTCCAACTCCGTGTCTGTGAGGAACTTCGAGATAAAAAATGGTAGGCAGATGCTCGCCATCAACGGCAATGTGAGCGAGTCGCACGACGACAAACTCAACATCGACCTTCAAGATTTTGACCTGTCGCTCTTTAATTATTTTATTGGCAACAATACCATCGAAGGTCATTCTACGGGGCATGTTTCGCTCTCCAATCTGTACGGCGCGTTGCCGCTCGTGGAGGTGAGCAACAAGATAGACACCCTTAAAATTAACGACGTAAATCTTGGTCCTTTTTCTGCCGACATAGATTTTCAGCCTATCGACTCGATGCTTGTGGTAGATTTTTATACGCTCTCCAAATTGCAGAAGAAAAACCTCCATGGTTCGGGCAATGTGGATTTGAAGACCAAGGGAATCGACTTTACCTTCGACATTGGCAACCTTTCGTCGAGGGTGCTACGTCCGTTGTTCCAAAACTATCTTACCGTGCCGAGCACTCAGTTTCTCGACGGCATCACCAAAATAACTGGCACTCTCGACAAACCGATTATTGAATCTAACTTGAAACTAAAAGGCGGTTACTTCAAGATAGAATATTTGGGCGTGAAATATACCATTCAAAACTCGCTCAACATCTCCGTTGACAACAAAAAAATCACCCTCGAAAAGGTGAAACTCCTCTCTGGCAAGACTGGCGTGGCGTACTTGGAAGGTCTTATCAACCACGACAATTTTGACAACTTCAATATGACCGTGAACCTCCAGTTGAAAAACTTCACGCTCCTTGACGCTAAGGAGACCGACAGCGCGGCTTTCTGGGGCAAGGCGTTTGCTTCTGGCAATGTGAACATCACCGGCGACCCCACGCGCATGATTAATATCAATGCCAAGGT
This sequence comes from uncultured Bacteroidales bacterium, assembly GCA_946409405.1. Lineage (GTDB taxonomy): Bacteria > Bacteroidota > Bacteroidia > Bacteroidales > UBA3824 > UBA3824. The sequence goes on along the minus strand of CAMJWL010000113.1, from coordinate 10,133 downwards.
GCGCACCGACAAGAACACGCAGGTTTTTCTGCCTCTGTACGGCGCGAGTGAGGTGAGCAACGATTTCAAATTTATCCACTTTAAGTCGCCCGAAGACACTGTGGAAATCCACCGCCAGCAAGCCGACCTCTCCGACATCCGCATGAACTTTAATCTCGAAGTAACGCCCGACGCGGAGGTACAGGCCATTCTCGACGCCACCTCCGGCAACATACTCAAAGCCTCCGCCGCCGGCAATCTCAAACTTAATGTTACGAGCAGCGGCGACTTCAATATGTATGGCACGTTGTCGATGGAAAAGGGCAGTTATATGTTTTCGATGGGTACGGTGTTGAGCAAGAAATTTGAGGTTGTCAAGGGCGGCACGTTGCGTTGGAACGGCGACCCGATGGATGCCATTGTGGATCTTCAGGCGATGTACCGTCTGAGGAAGGTGAGCCTGTATAACCTTATGTGCGACGACCGCTACCGCGACAAGAAAGTGCCGGTGCAATGTCTATTGAAGATGCGCGGCAACCTTATGACGCCCGAAATTTCCTTCGGCGTGAAGGTGGAAGACAATTCGGACGTGGCGCAGGGGCAATTGGACAATCTCGACGAGGGCAATATCAACAAGCAAATGTTTTCGTTGCTGTTGCTCAACCAGTTTCAGCCGTTGCCGGGTTTGAGGAGCAGCGAAAATTCCATGTTCTCCGACATCAATCCTGGCGAAATTGTGAGCAACAAAATCAACCACTGGCTCTCCGACGTTACCGACAAGGTGAATGTGGGTGTTAATTACCAGATGGGCAACGAAACCACGTCTGACGAGTTGGACGTGGCGGTCTCCACGCAGTTGTTTGACGACCGTGTGTCCGTTACCACCAATCTCGGCGTAGGCGGCGAAAATACCCAATCTGCCAATCAGCGCACCAGCAACGTAGTTGGCGAGGTGGAGGTGGATGTCAAACTCAACAAGTCTGGCTCGATGACCCTCAATGTCTTCAACAAGGCCAACGACGACGAACTCAGCGAGGCGCATTACAAACAAGGTGTCGGCTTGACCTATCGTAAAGAGTTTGATACTTTTGGGGAGTTATGGCGGAGTTTTGTGAAGTTCTTTATAGGTGGTAGAAGACGGGAAGAGGGGAGGTGAAAATTATATATCCTTCTTCAACGACTTTGGATTGCGTTTCATATTCCAAAGGGTTTCGATGATGATTTCGTCGTCGTTGATGGTGTAGATAATTTTGAATAGTTTGTCGTAGTTCACGGCACGGTACTCTTTTTCCATTCCTTGCAGCAATGGTTCTATGCGACCGCTTTCGTGAAAAAGTTCCAAACGTTTGAGTATGCTTATCAAATGTTCGTTCTTTTTGTTCGCCAATGTCTTGCCATAATTCACAACGCCGTAATCAAGATACTCATCCCACCTATCTTTGAACTTATCAGACAAGGTAACTTTCATAGTTGTTCAGTTTTTTATGGGTATGCGCAATAAAATCGTCGAGGGACATACATTTCCCCTGCCTGATTTCTTCCTCGATTTCTTCAATCTCCTTTCTTGCCTCCTCCGGCGTCTGCGGGGTAGGGAAGTCAAGGTCGATAGTAACGTCGTCTTCTTCATCAACATAGTCATCGTACTGATTATGGTCGATGATAAACAGCAATTTCGTCAGAGCCCATGAATCAAGCGTCTGTACACGGTCTATAATCTGCCTTCTGAGTTTGGGCGTTTCTAATTCTGCAGTGAGCATAGCGTTTTGTTTTTATGTTTTTTGATACGGCAAATATACGATTTGTTTCTAACATTTGCAAAAAAAATTTCCATCACATTTCCTCCATCCCCAATGCCTCGAATCCTTCTTGAAAACCTTTGAACTCTTTGGTTGCTTGTCGGAAGGCAGTTGCCTTGGTGCGGAGGATTTCGAGGTTGGTGCGGTATTTTTGGCGTTTTACTTCGTAGTAAGAGACGGTTTGCGCGAGTTCGTCGGCGGCGATGATGTCGATTTCGTTTTCGCCACGGCGGTCGCGCCAAAAGCCGAGGCGGGTGTATGCGCCGCTCTCCATCAACTTCTGCATAAAGTATTTTTCCAACATCATTCCGCTAAAAACATTGTAGTCGCGGAGGATGATTTCTTTCAATTTGTCGTGCGAGTTGATTTCGAGCAAGTAGTTGTATTTGAACACAAAACGAAACCAAAAATTCAGAAAATTGTCCGTTATGAAATATTTGACGTTTTTGTTGGGCGAATGTTCAAAGAGCGGCTGTTTCTTTTCGATGAGGCCGTAGTCGTTTTCGAGTTTTGAGAGGTAGCCGCCGATTTCCTTGCCTATTTCAGCCTCTATTTCGGTGCGCGAATTGACGCCGCACGAAATTTTTGATAATACCGTAAAATATATTCCGTAGTCCCTGCCAAACTCCTCTATCAAAAGGTTTTTGCCTTCCGAGAGAAAAATAGACTCAGGTTTTAGGATATAATTAATCATTTGTTTCTTTGTAAGCGCCTGATTGTCAATTAATAATTCCACATATTTAGGTACACCACCTGTAAATAGATACAATGCCAATAGGTCTTCGTTGTCGTAATTGGGATGATATTCCGCCATTATGTTTTTCAGTACCGAAGTTTCAAACGGGTTGATGCGCATAAAGGCGGTTTGACGTGCATAAAGAGGCTCTTTGTTGTCGCGGAAAATCTTGTTAATCAGCGAATTTACCGAGCCGCAGACTATCAGGTTGATTTTTGCATCGGCTTTGTTGATGTCCCAAATCCGTTGGATGTCGCTATATACGGAAGGGTTGATTCGCAAAAATTCTTGAAATTCGTCTATGAAAATTATAAGGTGTTGTGTCTTGGAAAGTTGCACCAAATACTCAAAAAGTTCGTAAAACTTTGTGATTTTGCCTGGGATTTTGATGTTGAGTTTCCTTAAAATTTCGGCAGAGTAATCGTTGCAAAGTTCAGTTTCCGCCTTTTTTGAGACGAAAAAGTACAAGTAATTAATGTCTTTGTAAGCCTTCAAAACGAGCGATGTTTTCCCGATGCGCCGTCTGCCGGTAATCACAGTCAACTGCGCATTTTTCTTTGACCTTTCGTTAATCTCCTGTAAGGTCTTGATTTCGTTGTCCCTGTCAAAAAATTTCATAATGTTGTTTTGTTTTAGTTGCGAAATGGCTGTTTCCGAAATGGCGGTTTCGCATTTTGCAAATGTAGAAATATTTTCTTATATCTGCAAAAAAATATTTGCATTATTTGAATATACGTGTTATCTTTGGGCATCGAAAACACATCAATAATACGATAAAAAACTATGGCACAAGAACCATCATCAACCCCCAAAAACGAGAAGGATATAACTGCCTTTGACGTTGAAAGTTACATACAGCAGCGGTGGAACTCGCAGCGAAATTATTTCAGCAAGGCATCTGCCAAAAAGCAGAAAGCCTTCAATTTCTGTCAGATTACGATAATCATTTTGAGTGCATTGTCGGTAACTATTTTGACACTTGATTTGAATGTCAAGGCTATCAAAATTATATGCTCGGTACTTTCGTTGTTGGTGATAATAATCTCTGGCATCGACAAATTGAAGCAATTCAATGCCGAATGGGTAAAAAATCGAAAGGCGACGGAGCGTCTCAAAAGCGAGATTTGCAAGTATAAATTTGGTGTCGATCCTTACACTGTGCCTGCCAAGCCGCAAGAGAAGAAGGAAGAAAGTGCAGACAAGAAAGAGGAATCTGCTGACAAGAAGGAGGAAAAAGGCATTTCGGAGCGCACAAAACTTCTTTTGGAACGTCTCAATGTACTTGCCGAAAAATGCGATGACGGCGGCATCCGCAGTTTTTACAAGGAAATCAAGGCAGAACTCGCCAACTATGTAGCTGGCACTAAGGATTACGCTGAGAAGGATGGCACGATTTCGTCCAAGGACAAGGAATTTGTGTCGCGTCTCAATGCCATTATGGACGAATATGTGAAGATTGTAGAAGAACAAAACATTTACAGCCGCATCAAAAACGAGATTTGCGACTTCTACACCGACCACGGCGCGTACAAGGTAGAGGAGAAAGCCAAGCCGAAGCCCGCTCCGCAACGCATCATCTCTGACAACGACCGTCTCTTTGTGACCCGTGTGGAGGAAATCATTGCCAAGGACGTCGAGGAGTTTGAACAGACCAAGGCAAAACTCGCTGACATTGATGCTCAAATCGACAAACTCATCGAGAGTAAAGGCGGCAAGAAGTAGTTTTATCCACCTCTCCCCCTCAAATTGGAGTGCTATTGTGTCCGTTTGTCCCCCTGAAAAATTTGCTGTTAAGGAAAAATATCCTTTTCTTTGCACCAAACTTAACACTTAATAGCATAATTATGAAACTTCAATTATTGACAGGCGCGCTTGCGCTTGCGACGGCTTTCACGGCGTCGGCGCAGAGCCACGTGATGGAAGTCAACACCGCAAAGCCCGGCGCGGCGGTGCAGAGTACAATGTACGGCATCTTTTTCGAGGACATCAATTTTGCGGCGGACGGTGGTCTGTACGCCGAAATGGTAAAAAACCGCTCGTTTGAGTTTCCGCAGACCTTGATGGGATGGCGGACGTTTGGCAATGTTCAGGTGAGGGAGGACGGCCCCTTTGAGAATTGTCCTCATTATGTAAGGCTCGGCTATTCGGGACATCCGCACAAGCACACCGGCATCGAGAACGAGGGCTTCTTCGGCATCAACATCGAGGAAGGCAAGGAGTACAGATTTTCCGTTTGGGCGCGTTGTCCCGAGGGCGGCAAGGCGACGGTGCTTGTACAGATTGTTGACAACGCATCTATGGGCGAGGTTCAGGAACAGGAAGTTTGCTACGTGGACGTTGTGGGCAGCGAGTGGAAGAAGTACACCGCAAAGTTCAAGGGCAAAGTTACAAACCCCAAGGCTTCTATGCGGATTTTTTTGCGTGGTTTTGACAAGCAGCCCATCGTAACCACCGACCTCGAGCACGTTTCACTCTTCCCGGTTGACACTTGGATGGGACGCGAAAACGGTATGCGCAAGGATCTTGCACAGGCATTATGCGATATGAAGCCCGGCATTTTCAGGTTTCCCGGCGGCTGTATCGTGGAAGGCACGGATTTGGAGAGCCGTTATCAGTGGAAAAACTCCGTCGGCCCCGTCGAAAACCGCAAACTCAATGAAAACCGTTGGCACTACACCTTCGATTTCCGTTTTTACCCTGATTATTACCAGTCGTATGGACTTGGTTTCTACGAGTTTTTTGAACTCTGCGAGGATTTCAACTGCGAGGCGTTGCCGGTGATTAGTTGCGGCTTGGCTTGTCAGTTCCAAAATGAAAACAAGACTCCCGGACAGCCCGATATGGAGTCTCATTGCCCCTTGGACAACCTCCAGCCCTACATCGACGACGCTCTCGACCTCATTGAATTTGCCAACGGCGATCCCTCCACCAAGTGGGGCAAGGTTCGCGCCGAGATGGGCCATCCGCGTCCGTTCAACCTCAAATTCCTCGGCGTCGGCAACGAGCAGTGGGATTACAAGGACAATCCCGTCTTCACCGAAAGGCTCAAAAAATTCACCGCCGCCATCCGTGCCAAGTATCCGAATATCAAGTTGATAGGCACAACGGGTCCCGATTCCGAGGGCGCAAAATTCGATATGCTCCAACCCAAGATGAAGGAGATTGGCGTTGACCTGTACGACGAGCATTTCTACCGTCCCGAATCGTGGTTCTTGGATGGTGTCAATCGTCATCGTTATGATAATTATGACCGCAAAGGTCCGAAAGTGTTTGCGGGCGAGTACGCTTGTCACGGCAAGGGCAAGAAGTGGAACCATTTTGAGACCTCGCTCCTCGAAGCCGCCTTTATGACAGGCATCGAGCGCAATGCGGATGTTGTTCAGATGGCAACGTATGCGCCTCTATTTGCGCACGTTGAGGGTTGGCAATGGAGACCCGACGCCATTTGGTACGACAATTCGAGGTCGTTCCGTTCTGTTTCGTATTATGTTCAGCAGATGTATTCGCTTAACAAGGGTCACAATGTGTTGCCGCTCTTGATGAACAAGAAAGTTGTTGCCGGCGACCCCGACCAAGACGGACTTTTTGCGAGCGCAGTGGTTGACAACAAAACCAACGAGGTTATTGTCAAGGTGGTTAATACGAGCCGTCAGTCGCAGCCTATCACCTTGAATCTCAAAGGAATGAAAGGCAATCATACCGTGAAGACCATCACACTTACTTCCAACGATATGGATGCCGAAAACTCCCTTGACAATCCCACCCGAATCGTTCCCATTGACGGCACAGCATCCGCCGACGGCGACAAGATGACTGTTTTGTCGGACAACGTTCCGGCGATGACGTTCAGGATTTACAAGGTGAAGAAGTAATTTTTTTGAATATTGGATATTTTTTTAGCCGCTCGGAAAATTTCGGGCGGCTAAAATTTTTTTACTGCTAAAATATTTTTGTTTTTTTATTGGAAAGGTGTTATATTTGCGACGCAATAATAAAAGTGCAGGTACGATGGATACACAAAAATTAACAGAAATAGTGGCGTATATTCTGACCCGTAATGATGGTGTGATGGATTATTATAACCTCATCAAAGAGTGTTATATTGCTGATAGAATGTCTGTTGCAAAGACAGGCTACGCTATGACAGGAGATTCATACGTGTCTATGAACAGGGGTCCCGTGCTTAAAAATCTGTACTCTTTCATCAAGAACAAATATACGGATGCAGACCGTCAGCATTTGTGGAATCAGATTTTTTCAACGTCAGACCACAAAATTAAACTTCTCAAAAATGACGTTCCTCACTCTAAATTGTCGAGGTGCGACACAAACATTTTGAATGAAGTTTGTCAGCGTTTTTACAAGTATTCGTATGCGCAAATGAGGGACTATTCGCATAGCGAAGGCGTTTTTCCCGAATGGCAGCCCGTAGAACGAGGAGAAGAAAAGCCAATCCCAATGGAAAACATTATGAAAGCCTTGAATTTCAGTGATGAAGACATTCATATACTCATTAACGAACATTTGTCTTACGAACAAGAAAAATCGGCATTATGCAGTTTGAATTAGAAAAGGGCAAAACGTTCAGAGGTCTAATTGACGAATCTCAGAAAGGTTTGTTTTATAAACACTTACGAATCGTCATTTCCAATATGGCTGACAATGGGCGGGCGTTGGTAGTTCCGATTTCTACTGTTCATTCAAAAACCCAACTTTATGACAAATCCTGCATTTTGAAGAAAGGGGAACATAGTTTCCTGACCGAAGACCAATCGTATGCTTTTTATGCGCGTGCCGAGGCGTTGAGTCAAAGAGATTTGGATGAATTGGTGCGGCACAACAAACTGATTGCCTATGAGGATGTTTCGCCTGAATTACTTCAACGTCTTCAAGACGGTGCAAGGATGTCTGACCAACTGCCTGAATGTCTGATGAAATATTTTGATGAATTTTAGTAATTGATTTTTTTGACAATCGCAAAATGAAACTCCTTCTTTTCCTTAGCCGTCATGCTTCGGCGTTTGTGATTTTGACGGCGGTGGTGTCGTTCTTGTTTCCCTCTGTGTTCGGGTGGGTGAGGGGCAATGTGTCGTCGTTGATATTGGGATTTATAATGTTGACGATGGGGCTCACGCTCTCCACCAACGATTTCAAAGTGTTGATACACAGACCACAGGACATCGGCATCGGCGCGGTGGCTCAGTTTACGGTGATGCCGTTTTTGGCGTTTGGATTGACAAAAATTTTCGGTCTCGACCCTTACCTCGCCGTCGGCATTATCTTGGTTGGATGTTGCCCGGGCGGAGTGTCGAGCAATATTATGTCGTTTCTTTGTAAGGGCGACGTGGCGTATTCAGTCGGTATGACAACGGTCTCCACGCTCCTCGCGCCGTTTATGACGCCGTTTTTGGTTTGGTTTTTGGCTGATACGTCCATCAATGTCGATGCCGTCGGGATGTTCTTGAATATTTTGTTGGTAACTATTCTGCCCGTAACACTTGGCTGTTTGCTCAATTATTTTGTGGGCAAGTCGGAGAATTTCAAGACGTTGCAGACGGTGATGCCGGGATGCAGTGTCATTGGCTTGGCGTTGATTGTGGGCGGCGTGGTGAGTCAGGTGCAGCCGCAGTTGGTAAGCAACGGCGTCGCGCTGTTCTTTTTGGTGTTGGCGGTTGTGTTTCTCCACAATGGCATTGGCTATGTCCTCGGCTACAATGTTGGAAGGCTGTTTAAGTTTCCATTGGCGAAGAAAAAGACGCTCTCCATTGAAGTCGGAATGCAAAATGCAGGAATGGCGACGGTATTGGCATCGGCGTTTTTTGTCGTTGATGGCAATGCCGATTCAGTTCTTTGTGTCCTTCCATGCGCAATCTCCTGCGCCTACCATTCCATTTCCGGAACGATATTGGCAGGGGTGTTTGCGAAGTGGGAAGAGTAATTTTTTTATTATCAAGAAAACGCAAAAAACGCCATCCAAAGAAATTGTCAAGGCGGAAAATATTAGGAAAAAGTATTTTGAAAATAAAAAGGAAAAAAAAATGAAACAAATAGGTGATATGAAATTATATAACTTTGAGGAGTTGTTGGATGAGGACCTTGGCCCCATTGGAACGCCTGAGCGTGATGAGTTTGAACGCAGCGTAGATGAGTCTGTGCAGGCGTATAAGTTGGGTGAGGCGATAAGGAAGGCGAGGATATCTCAAAACCTTACCCAAGAACAACTTGGTGTCAAAATTGGCGTTCAAAAGTCGCAAATTTGTCGTTTGGAGCGCGGACACAGCATTTCTCTGTCAAGTATTGCCCGTATATTCAAGGCAATGGGCATTCCATTGACCTTGAATATGGGTAATTTGGGTAGTGTGGCATTGTGTTGATGGTTATTCCACATCCAAAATCTCCACTACATACATCGTGTGAAGTCCGCCGGGGGCTTTGATGTAGAATTGATTGAAGATTTCTTGGTCGGCGAATTGTTCGCCTTGCATTGTTGAAGCGAACAGTTTGCGGCAGTTGACAGTGGTGTGCGCCTCGGCGAATGTTACTGCGCCGTTGTTGAGGAATTTGGGAGTGAGGTTGGCGGCTTTTACCTTGTCGGTGTCGCGTCCTGACTTCGAGCCGCAGATTTGCAACGCTTGGCGGTATTTCTCGTCGAAAAATGACAGCGTAATCTTTTTGCCGCTTTCCGTAAATTCGTGGGTGTAACGGCTTTCACGAATGAAGATGAACGCCACAGGACGGTTCCAAATGTATCCGAATCCGCCCCACGATGCCGTCATCGTATTGAATTTTTGGCTGTCGCCCGCCGTGATGAGCATCCAATCCTTGCTTATCAGATTGAAGATGTCGTTTTTTGAGATTTTAGATAAGTCCATATTTGTAAGTGATTAATTTTCTAATAGATAACGTATAAAATTGTCTGAAATGTTTTCCATTTCACTTTTGTCGTATATGTATAGCAATGTAACGTTTATTGTACCGTCGTCGCGCTTTGTGACAGAGTATGTTATGACTCTCATTCCGCCGCTTTTGCCGCCGCCCTTGTCGCTTACAGCCATTCTAACTTTGTGAACGCCTTTCCCTAAACTCGCGCCTTGAAATGGGTTTTCTTTGATGCTATGGAGAAATGCCTCGTAATCATCTATTAATGAATGATATTTTTTGCAATAGCGTTTGAATTGCCTTTCAAATTCCTCGTGGGTGAAAATTTCGACCGTCATTTCGCTTCTTTTTTGAGTTCTGCCAAAAAATCTTCTGCCTTGCGACCGAAAGTTTCGCCTTTTTTGTTTGCGTTTTCAACGTCAGCAACCCGTTTTTTTATGGTGTCAACAAACTCATACACTGCCTCCCGCTCTTGTTGGGAGAGGCTGTTTTCGTATGCTTTCATAGCCTCGTCCTCATTTGCGGTTGCGTTGTGTATATAATTGTTTTTCAGGTCTTTGACATAATTCAAAATTCTGAAAAGCAATGGCTCTATGTCGGGGATTTTGGTTAATTCGTAATCCAATTCCCGTCTGATTTCTATTGCTGTCATCTTGAAAAAAGATTTACTATTTTGCTGCAAATATAGCATTTTATTTTTGTTAATCAAATAATCTTTTCATATTTTTGCCCAAACAAACATT
>CAMJWL010000112.1 GCA_946409405.1 uncultured Bacteroidales bacterium | reverse complement strand
CCACCGACGCCGCCGGTGCGCTCCATTTCCTCAATCCCGACGCGGAGATTGAGAACGGATGCCAGATAGGGTAGGGGCGTACCTTGTGTACGCTCTAAGTGTTCAAAAATAACAAAAATCTTTCGCAGAAAGGTATGCCTTCCGCAGTACTGCATCCTGAAATTCTGTTGTAATAAAACTGATTTTCAGGATGTTAGGGAAGGTTTAATATGGAGTTTTAGGGATTGATGGCAAGTTATAATTTGCGCAATGTGCCTAAAAAAATGAGATTGCGCAAATTATAACATGTCATCATGTGATTTTTTTTGACATAGAGAATAAAATAATTCGTCTATAATGTGCGGAAATATGCTTTTTTTGACGATTTCCGCACACTATAAACGGAAAAATTGGTATGCACTTCCAAATATTTCCTAAAAAAATGCGAAAAAGTAAAGCAAACTATCCGTAAAAAATATTGCAAGAGTAAAATCGACCACCACCACAATATGAAAGCCATCCGCCTATCAATGCTTGATTACATCGACCAAGGATGGATGACCAATTATCCGCTGTACGCGGCGGGATGGATGGTATGATGCGGGGCGTGGACGAGCCATGTCCCTACGCTAACGCCCGGAATGTAAAGTCGCTCTGTGTGCAACATTTTCTTTTGTAATCAAAAACATACAACCGCATAGATGCCTCCTTGACTTATTCCGCGCCGTTGTAGAAGGGGTTGGTGACGTTTTGACGGGTGGTGACGGTTACTTTTACAATTTTATGAACCCAGTGCCATGACAGCAAGGGCATGTTGTTTGTGTGTGATAATGCCTTGGTCCATACGATTTGCATATATCGCAATACTCGGTATTATCATTGCCCGTATAATTTGTAGAATAGTTGATGTTGCCTTTGCCACCGTTGTTTTTCCCAGAGCCACCACAGCAAGTACATTGCGTCTTTGATGGGGAATTACTATTGGTGGAAGAACTTGAATTGCTTGATGGAGAAGTGTTATACCCATTAGACCAATTTGTGTTATTGTTTGTAGGGGTACCTGCATAATAGTCATCATGCCATGTATAACAACCTGGATTACCTGCAAGTTGTGGAAAAGAAACTTTTGGCCATACGGTCATCCATATAGTAACTTTTTTTCCTGTGCCATTACAATTAAAACATCGTCCTGTTCCTTTACACCATACACACTGTACAAGAGCATAAGCACCCGTACCATTGCAAACTTTGCATATCCCATTTCCAGTGCAAGCAAAACATTGTTCAATTCCTGCTTTTACACTACCATCACTATTTTGAATCATAATAAATACGTTGTTGTTATGTGTCTCTCTCCATTGTTCTCCTACTGTTCTTCCATTTGCAAATCTGTTGGAGCGGTTATTCGACCGATTGGAGTGGTTGTTATTCGAACTATTGTTGGATGCAACATTATTGTTGCCGCTTGTGTATGTAAAGCCTCGCCAATCAGAACAGGTTAATTGCTTAAAAGTATCTGAAATATGTGAGAAAACGCATACGACAAAATAATATTTGCCTGATTTCAAATTATTAAATATATGATATGGCATAAACAATTTTAAATCTTCGTAGGTGCTATTCTCATATCTTGGATTTATTGTTTTACCAATAGAAATAAGTCCATCAGACGTGCGGTATTTGCTATCACAATGGAAATTTTTCGCTTCATTTTTGTTCCTATCATAAAAATATGCCCCAATGTATCCGCTTTCGTTTTTTAATCCTTGAACACCAAACTTGATATGTATTCGCATACCCTTAACTCCATTGTCATAAACATCATGGTCCACCCAAATATTGTTAATAGTAGCACTCTGTGCCATCACGCTCATCACGCATCCCAACACCATCGCCAGAATCATCAGCATCTTTTTCATGTCTATGTCCTCCAATATTTTAAGTTAAACAATAGCACAAAAAAGAAAGTGCAGACTTTCTTATAGTAAAGAGAAGGCCGACCAAAGCCATGATAGTACCATAAAGAAAGCCCGCACCTTATACAGATGCGAGCATTTGCTGTGAACCGACACTATCATTTTGTTTGGTCTATTTCTCTTTGTCAGTTCAGGCAAACGCTTCTTTCAATTTTGTCAATAATTTCGGATGCAATATTAAAGGCTTTTTCTTTATTATCCAAATTTTTTCACAACTTTTTTCAGAAAAATCTTGTGAAAAATATATTAAGGTTTTTACCCCTCAAAAACCGTCAACTTCTCAAAAACCGCCATTCCTATAATCCTCAAACCGAGATGTTAAAGAATATTAACGGTCTTGTTTTGTGTCGGACAAAAACGTTATCTTTGTCGTGAATAATCAAAACATTTGGATGTATGGATATGGACGATAAGCCATTCATAGTGTCTTCGCACGACACAAAACTCGACACAGATTATGCTGATTGGTTGACGGACATCAAGAGCCGTTACCGCTCGGCACAGGTAAAGGCGGCGGTGAAAGTTAACGCCGAAAAACTTCTGTTTAATTGGCAACTCGGACGCGACTTGGTAATCAAAAAAGCCGAGGAGCGTTGGGGTGCAGGTGTCGTGGAGCAAATCAGTCTCGACCTTCAAAAAGAGTTTCCAAAGGAAAAAGGATTTTCAGCCACAAACCTTTGGTATATGAAAAAGTGGTATCTTTTCTATACCGAGAATGTGGAGACAAAAAAACTCCAACGGGTCGTTGGAGAATTATCAGTATCTGATAATCAGATTACTAAAAAACTCGACCAACTTGGTCAAGTTTTTGTGAATGAAAAACCCGACCAAGTTGGTCGAGAATTTCCCTTGCCTTTTGCGCTTGTTCCGTGGCGACATCATATTGAGATATTAAAAAAATGTAAGACTATTGATGAGGCTCTTTTTTATGTCGGTAAGACTATCGAACAAGGGTTGAGCCGTGATGCGTTGGTCAACTGCATCAAAGCCAACCTTTACAAGACGCAGGGCAACATCGTCAACAATTTCGCTGAACATCTGCCACCGTTGCAAAGCAAATTGGTGCAGGAAGTTTTGAAGGAAAACTACGATTTTGGTTTTGCAACTGTGCAGCACGAGATTTATGACGAATACGACCTCGAAGAGGCTCTGTCTAAGGATGTTGCGTCGCTATTGTTGGAGATGGGAACGGGATTCGCATTTATTGCGCGTGGAACTTATGCAGCGTGAGTTTTCCAAAAAACGAAAGGAGCAATATCATTAAATTACCCCCTCCTTTTCACCCCTCGTACCGCTTCTTCCTTCTCCGGGTCATCGGGCCAAACGTGTTTGGGGTAGCGGGCGCGGAGTTCTTTGCGGACTTCAAAGTAGGCGTTTGCCCAAAAACTGCGGAGGTCGGAGGTTACTTGTACGGGCTTGTAACCCGGCGAGAGCAAGTGCATCAGGACGGGGATCGCACCGTTGCAAATTCGCGGGGTGTCTTCCATCCCAAAACATTCCTGCAACCTCACCGCCAAAACAGGCTGCGAACCGTCGGGCAAATATTTGAGGCGGATATTGCTGCCGCTCGGTACGCGGACGTGCGTAGGTGCAAGTGTGTCAATGAGTTGCTGTTGATTAATAACCAAAACCGAATAGCGAATGGCCTCGGCGAGATTGATTTTGCGGAGTTGGGCGGTGGTCGTTGCGCCGTTCAGATAGGGAGCGAGCCAATTTTCGCAGTCGGCTATCAATGTTGGCGTTGAGACGTCCTGCCAATTGCCGTCGGGATTCCAACGGCGGAGACTAAGGACACGATTTTGGAGGCTTACGGTCTCGTCGTTCCAATCCAAAAGCACGTCGCCCTCCTTCTTGATGGCGGCAATTACGGCAGATTCAATTAGGTCAGTATCAGGATTTTGCAAAGGTTTTTCGCTCAGGACAATCGAACCAAGGCACATTTGGGAGATGGACACGATGCCGCCTTTTTTTGTGTTCCAATAGACCGATTCGCGTGTCTTAATCATTGGCTTCAACATTGTCGGGTCCAATGTCGAGGCAAGGTGGATTTTGCCGATGCCGTCGCGGGCGTTGAGAGATGCAATCACAATCCAACTTTCACCGGCGATGGTGTCGTGGTAGTCCATCATTGCGATATTGCCGTTTGTGAGCATAAATTGGGCGTTGTTGCCGGGGCGGGCGAAGGCAATGCGTTCGGGGTACGCCTGCGCAAGTAGAAAACCCGTGTCGGTGGGGTCTATGGCGGAATTGTCGGCGGCATTGCAACCGAGCATCTTTCTGTATTGCAGGGCGTTGCGCTCGATGTTGTCGAGGACGCGGTTATGACGGTTTTCGCTGCGGTTGCGGCGGAGAGCCTCGATGCGGAGGTTGAAATCCGTGCCGGATTCCTTGGGCAGCGGGTCGCGGTTGTCTAAGAGCGCGGCGATGTCGGCGGCGAGAGGAAGGAGTTTTTCACGGCGGGCGGCAATGAGCATTTTTGCAATTCTTGGATGCGTGGGGATGTTGCTGAGTTCGATGCCGGCAGGCGTGATGGCGTAGTTATCATCCAAAGCGTCAAGACGTTGCAAAAGTTCGCGGGCTGTGGCGATGCCTCGTCGATCGGGCGGAGTGAGCCACGAAAGATTTTCAGGATTTGGCTCGCCCCAACGCGCAAGGTCGAGGACGAGCGGCGCAAGGTCGGCGTATTCGATTTCGGGCTTGCGGTTGGGCTGCATATATTGGTTTTCGGATTTGTTCCAAAGGCGGTAACAATATCCGTTGCTCACACGACCGGCGCGTCCGGCACGTTGAGTAGCCATATCCAAGGAGATTTTGATGGTTTCGAGGTGCGAGAGCGACGTGTCGGGGTCAAATTTTTGAATCCTGCACAATCCGCTGTCCACCACTATCTTGACGCATTCTATTGTAAGCGATGTTTCAGCAATTGATGTCGCCAAAACAATCTTTCGCCTGCCGTGCCGGTCGGGCAGGATGGCTTCGGTCTGTTGTTGCAGCGGCAACATTCCGTACAGCGGATGAATGCGGATGTCGGGGGCGTCGCGGAAAGAATTGCGGAGGATTTCTTCGCATTTGCGGATTTCAGCCTCGCCGGGCAGAAACGCAAGTACGTCGCCGTCGTGTTGACGCATTGCCTTGCTGACAGTTGCGGCGGTCTGCGCGGCGGCGGTTGAAGGGTCGGTACCACCTTCGTAAATTATCTCCACGTCATACATTTTTGCCTCGGCGCGAATTACCGGAGCGTCAAGCATTTGAGAGATGTTGTCGCAATCAATGGTTGCAGACATTATTACGATTTTCAGGTCGGGGCGCAATATCTGTTGACATTCACGGACTAATGCTAATGCAAGGTCGGCGTTGAGGCTGCGCTCGTGAAATTCGTCAAATATTATTACGCTGACGTCTTGTAACTCGTTGTCGGTCTGCAATCTCCGCGTCAAAATCCCTTCCGTCAATACTTCGATGCGGGTGCGGTCGCTTACTACGGATTCAAATCTTACACGGTAGCCAACTGTCTGACCAACACGTTGTTCCATCATATCCGCCATCCTCGTCGCGATGGAGCGTGCGGCAAGTCGGCGGGGTTCGAGCATCAGGATTTTTTCGCGGTCGTCTTGGAGGTAGTTTTTCATTATCTCCAATGGCAACAACGTACTTTTGCCGGTGCCGGGGGGCGCGGTGATGACGATGCACTGACGTTGTTTCAATGCGGCTACAACGTCGGGGACGATGGCTGATATGGGCAGGGTGGGGGGCATTTCGATTAACCTCCTATAACGTCCATAAAACTCTGTGGCAGAGCGATATTCTCTATTCCGATTGCGCCTCTGAACAATGGTGCGATTTCTCTGTCCTTGAATCCCGCGATGCCGCAGCCGATTCTCGTAACGAGGAAGGTGAGTTCGGGGTGCTGTTTGGCAAATTCGATGAACTCATCGACGTATGGCTTGATGGTTTCGACACCGCCCTGCATTGTCGGTATGGCGTAAGACTGTCCTTGAAGCCCGACGCCCTGTCCGAAGATTGCGCCAAATTTTTCTTCGGCAATCCTCGCCGCTCCGCCGTAATGGTGGCCTTGGAGATTGCTGCCGAATACAAACACTTCGTTTGCAGCGAGTTGCGTGATGCGATTTGGAGTGATTCTTTGGTTTGTCATAATTTTGTGTTTTTAATGTTTCGCAAAGTTACAAATGTTTTCGTGGATTGGAAATTATTTTTGCGCTAATTGCACTTCGATCGTCAAACCGCCTTTGGGTGTGGGGAATGCAGTGGCAGAGCCGCCGTACTGAATGGCTATGTTTTTGACAATGGCAAGTCCGAGACCCGTGCCGCCAAGACGTCTGGAACGCCCTTTGTCAATTCGATAAAAACGTTCAAAGATGTGGGGCAACTGTTCTGATGGCACTCCGACTCCGTTGTCTATAAATCTGAAAATTAGGATGTTGTCCATAGAAACCGCTTCTACGCGGAAAAACGTTGCATTGGTGGCGTATGCAAGCGTGTTGCTGAAAATATTGCGAAAAAGCGAGTAAAGAAGCGAACTATCGCCCGTCATCGGCAGTGATGATGGAATTTGAATTTGCAATTCAATGTGCTGATTCTCAAATTTATCCATAGTCTCGTCCTGAATCTGACGGATTATCTGTGCCGCATCTATCAATGTCTGTGGACGTGCGATATTAGCCTCGTCCAAGCGAGTGAGGGTACTCATATCTGAAAGCAAACGGCTCATACGCAGACTTTGAGCGTAACATTTTTCAAGAAAATCTTTGCGCTTGGGTTCGCTAATTTCGGGATTTTTGACAAGGGTTTCGAGATACCCCTCGATGGTGGTGGCAGGGGTTTTGAGTTCGTGTGCCGCATTTTCGGTGAGTTGACGTTTGATGCGCTGTTTTTCGCGCTCGCTGTGTTCGTATCGGTAGCGAAAATACACCGCAATGGCTATCAGCGCAAGGATGGAAACCGTGTAATACAAAAATGTGTAATCGTGTACAAGTGAGGATGTTAACTCGGCAGAATACGGCACCGACGACCGCACAATCTTGTCGCCAAAACGTGTTGCCGAATAGAAATATTTTTCGCCGTTGGTTTCTGACGCACGTTTGATTACATAGCCGCTTGTGTGGCGAAGTGCTGCCTGAATCTCATCCCTTTTTAAGTGATTGTCCATACGGCTTATGTCCTTTTCCTCGGTGTCAAAAAGCACATTGCCAAGTGTATCAACAACTGTAACACGGATGTTGGGTTCAGCCTTGTTGTCGAGGTAGTTGTAATTGTTGAGTTGAAGTCGTGAATGAAGAATGTCAACACGAAAAGATTGTTCGCGCCTATACTCGTAGATGCCGAAAAAAAGCGTGAACAAAATGGCAAGTATTGTCGCCAAAATGAAAATCTTGTTTGTAAACCTTGTCTGTTTCATTTTCCAAACATATAACCGTATCCAAATTTTGTGCGCAAATATTCTCCGTAACGGCCTATTTTTTTGCGGATACGGGTGATGTTGACATCAACAGTGCGGTCGAGTACAATGGTGTTGCTTGGCCAAACGGTTTGAAGGATTGTTTCTCTCGACAACACTTGTCCGGGTTTGGAAAGTAGAAGGCTCAACAATTCAAATTCCAACTTGGTCAAAATCACCAACTTGCCGTCCACGTAACATTCTTTGCGGTCGAGTTCCATAACAATGCTTTCGTATTTGATAGCATTGGTATTTTGAGGCGACGGCAGTGTTTCGTTAGTCTTAAAAGTCCTCTTCAAAACCGCTTTGATTCTTGCTTTTACTTCGCTGATACTAAACGGTTTGCATATATAATCATCGCTGCCGATGTCAAACCCTTGCAGCAAATCTTTTTCCATCGTCTTTGCCGTGCAAAAGATGATTGGAATATCTGATGTGCGGACGTCGTTTTTGAGTTCTTGCGCCCATTCAAAGCCCGATTTTGGAGTCATCATTACATCGAGAAGTATCAGGTTGATTGGCTCTTCGCGCAGCAAACTGCAATCAACTATTTGCTGAGCCTCGTCCGCACTCTCCGCCGTAAAAACCTCATAATCATCCATTTCAAGATTAAAACGGAGTATCTCGCAAATATCCGGCTCGTCGTCAACAATAAGAATCCGTTTTGCCATACGTGTATCTTTTATGGATGCAAAATTACGCTTTTTTGTTCAATGGATTGCGCATTATGTACAACTTTTAACAAGATTGTAACAATTCAATTCTTTCACAACCTTGTAACACCGTTGTAATCATTTTGTAACAAGTATTGCCAACCTTTGCGTCAAAATTATAATAGACAAAAAAGATGGATTTAATTTTTCTTGGAATCGTTGTATTCCTTTGTGTATTAGCGGTTTTTGACCTTGTGGTTGGTGTCAGCAACGATGCTGTCAATTTCCTAAATTCGGCAATTGGGGCAAAAGTGGCACAGTTTAAAACGATATTGATAGTCTCGGCTGTCGGTATCTTTGCCGGTGCAGCCGTTAGCAACGGTATGATGGACGTGGCGCGACACGGCATCATGACGCCCGAATATTTCTCGTTTTACGAGGTGATGTGCGTTTTTTTGGCGGTGATGGTTACCGACATTATTTTGCTCGATGTTTTCAACACGCTCGGTATGCCAACCTCAACAACCGTGAGTATGGTTTTTGAATTGTTGGGCGGTGCATTTGCCATTGCCGTGCTGAAACTTTGGCGCGGTGAGATTTCCTCCGACGGCACGCCACTTGTTTTGGGCAATTTGCTCAACACCGAAAAAGCCATCAGCGTAATTCTTGGTATTTTCCTTTCGGTTGCCATTGCCTTTGTGGCAGGTACGTTGGTGATGTGGCTGAGCCGAATGGTTTTCACGTTCACCTATCGTATCAACGGCAAGACAACAGCCTACAATGGCGATATGGGCGGCTTGACAAGTAGTTCGTTGAAGATTGGAATTTTTTCCGGCATTGCCGCCACGAGCATTATATGGTTTTTGCTTATTAACGGCTTGAAAAACAGTTCGTTTATGTCGCCCGAATTGAAAGATTTTATCAATTCTAATGCTTGGTTGATACTTGGCGGAGGTGTTGTTATTTTTAGCGTTTTGATGACGGTAATGAGCGCATTGAAACTCCCTGTATTGAAATTCATTGTACTATTCGGAACATTTGCGCTTGCAATGGCATTTGCCGGCAACGACCTTGTTAACTTTGTTGGCGTTCCGCTTACGGGGCTCGACGCCTATCAAGATTACGTTGCTAACGGCAGCGGCAATCCCGATGCGTTTATGATGAGTTCGCTGATGAAAAACGCCAATACGCCCGTATGGTTCCTCATTATTGCCGGAGTGGTGATGGTGATGTCGCTCGTATTCTCCAAGAAGGCGCAGAATGTGGTGAAAACTTCCGTTGACCTTAGCCGTCAGGACGAAGGTGATGAGATGTTTGGTTCGTCGCCAATAGCACGTACATTGGTTCGTAGCGGCAATTCTACCGCCAAATTTGTTGCCCGTATTGTTCCTAAAAGACTTCTTAATTGGATAGATTCACGGTTCAATAGCGACGAAATGCACCTGCCACAAGGTGCGGCGTTTGATATGATACGTGCCGCCGTCAATCTCGTGCTTGCGGGGCTTTTGGTAGCCATTGGCACAAGTCTAAAACTTCCGCTTTCCACAACATACGTTACATTTATGGTGGCAATGGGCACATCGCTCGCCGACAGGGCTTGGGGCAGAGAATCGGCTGTATTTCGTATCACGGGCGTTTTGAGTGTTATCGGCGGATGGTTCATCACCGCAGGCGCGGCATTCATATTCTGTTTTTTGCTTACCAATTTGATGTATTTTGGGAGTTATGCGGCGATGTTACTTTCGATAATTTTGGCGGTTTATTTGCTCGTCGGCAAAACCATCAGTAAAACCCCGAAGGAGAATCTCGAAGAAGAAAAACTCTTTTTGGAGATTCAAAAAAACAAGGACACCAAGATTGTTTGGACGCTTTTGTGCGAACATATCCGTATGGGCAATGCGGCTCGATTGCGTTTTGTTGTCAATACTTATAATAATCTGACCTCCGCATTTCTGAAAGAACAATATCAGCCGCTCAAAAGGGCGTTGTCGCTCACCGACGAGGAACACAAATCGCTCAAACGTCAACGCAAACGCGAGGTTCTTACATTGCGGCGGCTGTATTCGCAGGAGTGTTCGTTGTTGGCAAAAAACACTTGGTATTTCCTTGGCATTAATTCGTGTCAACAAATGCTTTATTGTCTCAAACGTATCAACGAACCTCTGCGCGAACACATTGGCAATAGTTTTTCACCGCTTCCCAAGGCGTATCACCAGTGGTTTGAAAACACAAAGGAATCGGTTTTGGAGCAATTCAACGACGCCTTGAAAATGCTTGAAAGCGGTGATTTCACCAATGCGGAAAATTTGCGTGAGGCCTGCAACAAGGTTCAGCAACAGATTTCGCACGACCGCAAGTCCATCATCGACAATATGCAGGACGGCACGTTTCCGCTCAACACGCTATTGCTAACAATCCACATTTTGCAAGAGAGCCAAGAACTCGTCGGCAACCTTCGCCATCTGATTCGCGGAATGAATAAGTTTGCAGGGGCGGATGTGTAATTGGATTTTTTTATATTTTTGCATCATAATTATTTACAATCATTATGACTACAAAAATTACTTACCGTGAACTATTGCCCTCGGAGGTGGAACTTCTGAAAACCTTTGTGTATGAGGCGATTTTTGTGCCGGAGGGCGTGGAGCCGCCGGAGTTTGAGATTGTTTTTAGACCGGAAATCGCTGTTTATTATGAGGGATTCGGGTCGGGCAGTGCCGATTTTTGCATTGTTGCCGTGGATGGCGACAAGGTTGTGGGCGCGGTGTGGACAAGGATTATGAATGACTATGGACATATCGACAATAATACGCCGTCTTTCGCAATCTCACTTTTCAAGGAATATCGTGGGCAGGGTATTGGCACGTCGCTGATGCGTCAGATGTTGCAAATGCTTAAAGATAAAGGGTTTGCCAAAGCCTCGCTTGCAGTCCAAAAGGCTAATTATGCCGTGAAGATGTATAAGAAAGTCGGTTTTGAGATTGTGGACGAAAATGA
>CAMJWL010000111.1 GCA_946409405.1 uncultured Bacteroidales bacterium | reverse complement strand
CACCGTCGCAGAGAATAAGATTAACCGTGCCGCTCACGGTGATGCGGTCGGCGATGGTCACGTCGTCGTTCACGACATACCAGCCGTTGCTCCATGAGGTCGTGGAACTTGTGACTGTTGTTGCGTTCTCATTCAGTGTGGTCAGTGTGCCATCGGTTGCGAGGTACAGCAAGTAGTCCGTGCCGCCCACGGTGGTTGAGGATTGAGTTTGCGCAGATGCCGTGGACGTGATAAGGAGCATCAGCACAGTGAAAAGTGTGATTAATTTTCTGATTATCATTTATATTGAATTTATGTTGATACTATAAAAACTAAAACCAATTGGCGGCATACAGATACAACACGCCGCCGCTCCGTGAGGGAAATTTTACTTTTCACGGCGGGCAAAAAAGGTTGGTGGTCTTGTATAATTGGAGAAAAATGTTATATTTACGCGCGCAAGGATTGGCGGTGCGAATATATTGTGTGTGTGTGTGTGTGTGTGTGTGTGTGTGTGTTTACAAGAATTTCCGACACCGCAAAATTTTGGGTGTTAAAAGATGTTGTAATATGGTGTTTCACACGGGGCATTTGTTTCTATGTTTATTGATTGACGCGGCGAAGGTAAAAAGGATTTTTGAAATGGGGAAAAGAAATTGCGAAAAAATTTGCTGCAATGCTTTTTTTGTTTTACATTTGCACAGATTAAAACGAACCGCAATGGCACAATATCTTGCAAATCCCATATATGATTCTGCATTCAAATATATGATGCAGAACGAGAGGTCGGCGACGCTGTTGTTGTCGAGCCTCTTGCAGCGCGAAATTACCAAACTCGACATCATCGCCAACGACACACCCGTCATCGAGGAAAAGTCGGGCGTGAGGATTTTGCGGCTCGATTTTGCCGCCACAGTCATCAACCCCGACACAAAAGACAGCGAGGTAATCACCATAGAACTCCAAAAGTCGTATCTTGACACCGAGATAATGCGTTTCCGCACCTATCTTGGTCGCAAATATGCCGACCCAAACATTGCCGAGACGGTCTATGAGAAGTCGTGGCGCAAAAATCCCAAAACCAAGAAGTTTGAGTATGTGGACGTAGAGAAGGAAAAACCGCTCCACATCGTTGCCATATACATTTTGGGGCACACTTTCCAAGAAATTGAAATCGACAAGCCCGTCATTTACAATTTTGCCAATCCTGTTGGAATACAATCGGAACCGATAGCGGATGTGATGAAGTCGCATTTTTTCCGCAGCCTGACGCACGATACAATAATAGTTCAGATTCCGTACCTCAAAAAGAACGCCCAGACCAAGGTAGAACAGATGTTGGAGGCGTTTTGTCAAGACTACACGTCCTCTCAGTCCCCACAACTCCTCGAAATGAACATTGCAGACAAGCCGCAAGAGTTTCAGGAACTTGTGCGCCCGTTGGTATATGCCGTGGCAGATTCAGAAGTCCGCAAAGTGATGGATATTGAGGACGAGATGTCGGCGTATTTTCAAAACTACAAGTCTGTTACAGACGAAGTGGAGGTCTTGAAAGAAATGGCAGAAGAATACAAAGGCCAGGCTGAGGAATACAAAGGCCAGGCGGAAGAATACAAAGGACAGTTGCAGGAAAAGGATGCTCAAATAATCGCATCTATGAAGACAATGCATTCCTTTGGTATCCCGATGAAAAAAATCGCCGAAAGTTTCAATATGGATGTTGCGGAGGTGTCCAAACTTGTTGGTGTATCGTAGAATATACTTATTCCCCGCCAAGCCCAAAATGAGAGTTTGTGTCTGTATATTATGCCTTTTGCTGCAGACGGTGTACGCCGCCGCGCAGAGGGACTACCATTTCCAAAACTTTTCGGAAAAAGACGGGCTTTCAAGCAACGTAGTTACCGCCATTGCGGAAGATGGCAACGGGCTGATGTGGTTTGGCAGTTATTCTGGCTTGATGCGTTACGACGGGTACTCGTTTACGGTGTTCTATTCTGGCAACGACTCGCTGAGTCTGCGCGGCAACTTCATCACCGCATTGCGCACCGACAAGGCGGGCAATCTCTGGATTGCCACCGAAAGCAGTGTCTGCAAGTACGACATCAAGACCGAGACATTCCGCTCCTATCCTTCGCTAATCAACGGCAAAATCGAAAAATATTACCAAGCCGACTACGTTTTTACGCTCGGCGACGGCACGATAAGGTATTTCGCAGAACGGATGTACCAACTGGACACCGTAAAACAATATTTTGTGCCGATAATGGACGAATATGTGCTGCCCCGCAAAATCAAATTTTGCCACCATACAGCCCAGGACAATTTTCTGATGGTATCGCCGACAGGCAAGGCAATGTATTACACCGACCGCGACGTCCACGAGATAGCAGTAATTGACGAAGACTTCGCCAACGGTGTCAACCCTTACGCGAGGGCATACGAAGCACTCGAAACAGAGCCGGGCAAGATATATATCGGCGGCGACAACGGACTGTTTGCCATCGACACCCAAGCGCAGACCATCAGGAAGATAGACCAGATGGGCGGCAAACGTCTCCCTGCGCAGATAGCCTCGCTGTGGCAGGACAAAAACGGCGAACTCTGGATTGGCTCCAACGGCGGTGGACTTTTCATAATGACCGCCGACCAGCAGGACATCATCCAAATAGAATCGGATCCCGAACACCCATCATATCAAAAACTCAACAGTCTCACGGTCTTAGAGATGTACGAAGACAGCCGGCACATATTGTGGTTCGGCTCTTGGAACGGGCTGTCGTACATGACCACCGGCAGCAAAGGCTTCAACACCCTTGTCGCGTCAGAAAACGCCGCAATACTGCCGTCGTCATACGTGGCGAGTTTTGCGTACAGTCCGGACGGAATGTTGGCGATAGGCTCCGATGGCGGCGGCATTGCATTTTGGGATACGAAGAGCGACAAGAGAGCCGACCTCAAAACTCCCGACAAGACCAACCACATGCCAAACTTGTCGGTACTCGCCCTCGCATACGACAGCAAGGGAAACCTTTACACCGGCGGCT
Source organism: uncultured Bacteroidales bacterium (assembly GCA_946409405.1). Lineage (GTDB taxonomy): Bacteria > Bacteroidota > Bacteroidia > Bacteroidales > UBA3824 > UBA3824. Next base: position 8,197 of record CAMJWL010000111.1, on the reverse strand, counting down.
ACAAGCATCCTCTGCACCGTTTTGCGCCCGACCGCAAGAGCGACGAACTATATGGCTGCAATCCCGACGACCCCGACGCACTGCCAAGCGACTTCATCAGGGATATTTACATCGAGGACGACACCCTGATATGGGTGCTAACCAACGGCGGCGGGCTGTCGTCGTTCAATCCTGATACCAAAAAATTCAAGCGCGTAACCACCGACGCCAACGGCACCGCTCCATGTTCGCAATACGGCATCTGCATTACCGAAGACAACAACGAAACCCTCATCGTAGGCACCTACAACGGCTTGTACACATACAACTACCGCAACAACATCATCCATAATTACCGCCACAACGACACCACGCCGCAGCCAATAAGCCACAACTGGGTATATTCGGTATATCGCGACAGCCAAGGCCGCATCTGGGCAGGCACATGCTCCGGTCTCAATCTTTTTAACCAAGACGACGGCACGTTCACAGTATATGACGAGGCGGCTGGATTTGCCAATACGGTGTGCAGTGCCATCACCGAGGACAACAATGGCTACCTCTGGGTAACTACTGCGTGTGGCGTGGCAAAATTTTCGCCAGAGGACGGCACGGTAACAAGGATTTACGACAAAAAAGACGGTCTGCCCACCAACAACTTTTCGCATTGCGCCAGTCTTAGAACTCCCGACGGCATGATATATCTTGGCTCCAATGCCGGAATGGTGTATTTTGACCCCGAAAAAATCAAATTAGCCAATTACATCCCCAAGCCGGTTGTTACCAAACTACTCATCAACTACAAACCGGTAACAGTGAACACCGAAAATTCGCCCTTGTCGCAATCTACGATGACCACCAAAGAAATCACCTTGACAAGCCGCCAATCTACATTCACAATACAATTTGCGTCGCTGGGCTACGACGACGCGCCGTCATATACATACGCCTACCGCATCGCCTCATACGACAAGGGCTGGAACGACGTTGGCACTCGTCGCGAAATCGACTTTACCAAACTGGAACCCGGCACATACACAATCGCGCTCCGGGCGCAAAACCACGACGGTGTAAACAGCGAAATCAATTCGTTTACGGTAATAGTGTTGCCGCCGTGGTACAAGACGATATTTGCCAGGATAGCATACGTGTTGCTGGTTTGTATTGCCGTGCTGATGTTCATCCACGCAAGGACCAAAAACCTCAAACGCCAGAAACAACGGCTCGAAAACGAAGTGGCGCAGCGCACCCGCGAAATCAGCGAAGTAAACAGTATGCTCGAGCAACGAAACCAGGAACTCCACCTCTCATCGGAGGAAATCACATCGCAGCGCGACCTCCTCTACACCCAAAACCTCCAACTTCAAAACGCCTTGCAAACCATCAGATTCAAAAACCACGCGATACAAAGTTCGATAACATACGCCCAGACAATACAAGCGGCGTTGCTCACCAAGGAAACCGATTTTTACAAATACTTCCAGACCTCGTTTGTTTACCGCCCCAAAGACATAGTGTCGGGCGACTTTTTCTGGATGAAACATATTGAAGATGATGGCACAGAGATGTTTTTCCTGTCGGTAATCGACTGCACTGGACACGGTGTACCGGGCGCGTTTATGTCGATAATAGCCAACTCCGTATTGAACGAGATAGTGGACACCGCGCACATCACCGCACCTAATGAAATCCTCGGCGAACTATCCTTCAAGATTGCTACGTTGCTTGCCCAAGACCTCTCCGACAACAAGGACGGAATGGACATGGCTCTCTGCCGGATAGACAGGAAGATGGGCGGCGAATTTGAGCAAGCGACCTTTGCCGGAGCAAAAAATCCCCTCTACCTCCGCAAGGCTACCGACGACAAATACCGCCTTATCCCGGCAAGTCGCAAGTCGATAGCGGGCGGCTTGTACAGCGGGCAAGAAACCATCGAGCGCACCACATTTGAGCAGACCACGATAACGCTTGCAAAAGGCGACACATTCTACATGACCAGCGACGGTGTCATCGACCTCGGCAACAAGCAGCGGCGCAGGTTCACACGAAAACGGCTCCTCGACCTGCTCAACACGATATATCCGCTCGATATGGATTGCCAGGCTGCCGAAATAGAAAAAACAATAGTAAAATTTGCCGAGGGTACGGAGCAACGCGACGACATATCGGTGTTAGGGATTAGAATCTGACGGCAACGGCTCATCCTCCGCAATTGCTGCATATATCTGGCCTTGTGTCCCGCTTGTATTCTATGTTGCTGATAATCTTCTCTGCCGTAGAGGAGCGCAGAATCTCGCGCAGCGAATGGTCGCGCAGGTTGCCGAGTTTCATGGAGGCGTCCTTGTCGTAGCAGCATGGCAATACGTCCATGTCGATGGTTATAACAACAGAATCAATGATGCGGCGGCAGAACCCGACGGGATTTTTCAGGCGGTTTTTGGCGTCGTAGCGGGAATATTTGTCTATTGTGGTCTTAAACACCGCAAAATCTTCCTCGTTCTCTATCTGCATGGTCTTAAAATAATGCAAATCCGCGCCCGCATCCATCGCCACTTTGCGGATGGCGGGGAGGTTGTTTTCGTTGATTTTGGTAACGAGCGTCTGAGCCTCGATGATGGGTGTCTTGGTGTTGAGGCGGCGTTTGGCGTCGGCGAGGTTCTGTATGCCTGTTAACACCTGAGCATAATCTCCGCCCGCACGGTAGGAGGCGTATGTTTCTTGGTTGTAACCGTCGAGCGACACAATCATCTTGTCCAGACCCGACGCGGCGATTTTGGCGGAAGTTTCGGGCGTGAGGTAGTGAGCGTTGGTGGAGGTCGCCGTAAAAATTCCTTTCTCGTGGGCGTACTTCGCCATCTCCGCAAAATCGGGGTGCATCGTGGGTTCGCCTTGGAAGTATAGGAACAGGTTGGTGGCGTAGGGCGCGATTTGGTCAACGGCGCGGCGGTAGTCGTCCATGCTGATGCGTCCACGGCGGCGGCGTATTACGCCAAGCCCCGACACGCACTCCTTGCAGTGGAGGTTGCAAATGTCGCACGGCTCTATCGAATACGACCACGGCATTCCGATATTAACATACCGGCGGGTGATGCGGCTGAGGAGTCTGCCGAGCGAGCGAGTAAGCATATTAAAAACCTTACGCACTGTAAGATAGCGCGTTATGAGCCAAAATTCTTTCATTGGAGAGCCTTTGATGTTTAAGAACTGCAAATTTAGTATTTTTTTATAACTTATTTAGCCCAATAATTAGTATCTTTGCGCTGATTTTGCAAAAAAAAATTACAATGAGCAGCAAATACCCTCTGTTGGACACCGTTAACTATCCTGACGACTTGAAGAAGATTCCGAAGGACAGGCTACCGCAATTCTGCGACGAGTTGCGGCGGTACGTCATTGAGGTTATCAGCCAGCATCCGGGGCATTTTGCGGCTACTCTTGGAGTTGTGGAACTCACTGTGGCTCTGCATTATGTGTATAACACTCCTTACGACCAGATTGTCTGGGACGTGGGGCATCAGGCGTATGCGCACAAGATTTTGACGGGCAGGAAGAGCATGTTTGAAACCCTGCGCAACCTCCATGGTCTCAGCCCGTTCCCAAACAGGGACGAGAGTGTTTATGACGCTTTTACGGTGGGTCATGCGAGTACGTCCATTTCGTCGGCGTTGGGGCTTGCCGTTGCCGCCGAACAACTCGGACACCACGACCAACACGTTATCGCCGTGATTGGCGACGGCTCTATGACGGGCGGAATGGCTTTTGAGGCTCTGAACAATGCTGGCATCCAGCGTTCCAATCTCCTCGTTGTGCTCAACGATAATCACATCGCCATCGACCAAAACCGTGGCGCACTCAACGATTATCTCTTAGACATTACTACGTCAAGCACTTACAACCGTATCCGTAAGGAGGTTTGGGACACTCTCGGCAAGTTTGAGAGGCTTGGCACACGTGCGCGGGCGTTTATTGGTACGGTGGAAAGCGGCATCAAACAAGTGGTGATGAAGCGTAGCAACTTTTTTGAGGGCATGGGGTTCCGTTATTTTGGCCCCATAGACGGACATGACGTGGTGCATCTTGCCGACATCCTCAGCGAAATGCGCAACATCCACGGACCCAAGTTGTTGCACGTATTGACCACCAAGGGCAAGGGTTACAAATTTGCCGAAGAAAACCAGACCGAATGGCATGCTACGAGTGTTGCCTTCGACATTGAGACCGGCAAAAAACTTCCGTCGCCCAAGCCGCAAGGACCTAAATACCAGGATGTTTTTGGCATCACGCTCACCGAACTCGCCGAGCGTAACCCCAATATTGTGGGCGTTACTCCCGCCATGCCTACTGGTTGCTCGATGAATATCATGGCTGAAAAATTTCCAGACCGCGTATATGACGTTGGCATCGCTGAGGAACACGCGGTAACTTTTTCGGCGGGCATGGCGGCGCAGGGTTTGTTGCCGTACTGCAATATTTATTCTACGTTCATGCAACGTGCTTACGACCAGATAGTTCACGATGTTTGTCTGCCGCGTTTGCATGTGGTATTGTGCCTCGACAGGGCGGGTCTTGTGGGTGCCGACGGCGCGACGCATCAGGGCGCGTTTGATATTTCGTACCTCCGCCACATTCCAAACCTGATTGTTGCCGCCCCGATGGACGAGGTGGAACTCCGCAACATGCTCTACACGGCGGAGTTGTCGAAGTCGCCGTTTGCGATTCGTTATCCTCGCGGCAATGGTCATAATCTGGATTGGCGTCAACCTTTTGCGGAACTCGAAATTGGTCGCGGTCGCATGATTGCTGACGGCGCGGATGTTGCCATATTGTCCATTGGTACAATTGGTTACGAGGTTGGCAGAGCGTTAGAAATTTTAGCCGCGCACGGCATACATCCGGCGCATTATGATATGAGGTTCGTCAAACCTTTGGACGAGGGTCTTCTTCACAGCGTCCTATTGAAATACAAGCGCATTGTTACCGTAGAGGACAACGTCCTCCAAGGCGGCTTTGGCAGTGCGTTGCTCGAATTTTGCGCCGACAATGGCTATTATCCTCGTGTCAAGCGTCTCGGCATCCCCGACAGATTTATCGAACACGGCTCGCAGCAAGATTTGTACAAATTGTGCAGGTACGACGCAGAGGCAATTGCTGAGGCGGTGCGGGGGATGATGTAGATTTTTTTGCCGTATTTGAATTCAAAAGAACCTATACTTCTCTCAGTAGAAACGCCATATACATTGGCAGTGTCAGCAGTCCGTCGTTCCTGCCGACGTTGTAATTGCCGAGTTTGATGGCGTTGGAGACGTGGTATTTGTCGGGATGTTTTAATACAGTGCGCATCGATTTGGCGTTGCCGGTGGTGGCTTTACATTCTATTGGGGTGCATTTGCCTTGGTAACGGATTAAGAAATCGAGTTCCACGCCGCCGTCTTTGTGATAATAATAGAGTTTGCGCCCCATCTTGCCAAAGATGTCGGCAATCAAGTTTTCAGCAATTGCGCCGTTGTAACTAAGAATGTCGCCTTGCAAAATGCTCGACTGAGTGCCATCTTCAAGCATCGCTACAAGTAGCCCTATGTCAGCCATATAGACTTTAAATTCGCTTGGAATCCGGTGCCCATCGAGGGGCAGTTCTGTGATTTCCGTGTTGTAACATCTGCGTATAATGCCGGCATCTTCTATCCATTGCAGACTTCCGGCATAGTCGCGACCTCTGCCACCTTGTCTAACCGTTGTGTAATTGAATTTTTTGTATTCGCGGGCAAGTTGCGAGGGGATTGATTCAAAACATTCCCTGATGCGCGATTTGTCGGCTGTGGCGGCGTACTTCATCATGTCAGATTTGTATTCGTCGATGATTCGTCGTTGCACCGAGAGCACTTTGCCAATCTGTTTGGTATCGAGGAAACGTCGTATCTGCCGTCGAGGTGAAAATATTTGAGTGCGCCACGAGCCTTGGGGCAGTCTTGTATTTCGTCGAATACGAAACAAGTGTTGCCGGCTTCCACTTCCACATCAGGCATAGCGGCTGTGATGCGCATTATGATAGTGTCCACATCTAAGTTTGGTGTGAAAAATTTTTTGTAGTCTGGATGCTCGCGGAAGTCGAGATATATCACATTTTTGTAATTTTTGCGGGCAAAATCCAACACACTACTTGTCTTGCCGCACTGCCTGACCCCTTTTACTACAAGCGGCTTGTGTGCGGCATCTTTTTGCCATATTTGTAATTTGCTCTCTATCTTGCGTTTATACATAGTCTTGCACATTTTCCTACCGACTTTTTGTGTTACTCACACATTTCCCTACCGAGTTTTTATACTAAGTAACACATTTTCCTACCGAGTTTTGACGCAAAGTTACACATTTTCCTGTGGTTCGCAAAAAAAATTGCTTTCCCCACAAAAAACATTATCTTTGCGCATTGATAAACCCCGAAAAAGCAAAGTATTATGATAAACTATCCGCTTGGGTGATGGCGGAGGATGAAAACTAAAAAAGATCCGCCACCACTTTTTAGAATCCCACGCTAATTCCCACTAATGCCGCAACGTCGTCTGCCTGTGGATTGTAGCCAAATACTGCATAGACGGGCAGGGAGAAATGGTCGGTGATTTTGACATCTTTGGACGCTTTAACGCCGATGTTTACCACGTTGAAACCCTTGTGTGTGCCAGTGCCGTCGCCGTACCATGTGGATTGGTTGAACACCATGCCCACGCACGGACGGAAGGCAACACTTTTGACATCGGCGGTGTAGCCGAGTTCAAAGTATGTTCCGTAGGCGTTTTTCTCGTAGTCGGGGTCTTCCTCGTCGAGCCACCACTTCTTGTCTGCGCCGTAGAATAGGAGGTTCATCGAGGCGTCGAGTCCGAAGTTGCTCTCCCAATCCACCGAAAATTCAAACGTGTGGGGCGTTGTATGTGCGTGATAATCACCGTAAAGCGGACGGTCGGATGCTCCGGCATCTTCTTGCGAGAAGTAGTCTGTGAGGGTAAAAGTTACCTGACCGGCGGTAACGGACGTGTAGAGGTCAAACTCCTTCAACTTGCCGTTGGCTTCGGTGCAGTTCCACATGCCGAGGGTCAAACAGCCCGCGTAAAACTCCAAGTACGGTTGGAAGTTGAATCCATTGACCAACAAGTTGCCGCGCCAGACATACGCGCTCGATACGTCGCCGCCCGCGCTGAATGACACGCCCGATTGTTCGGTTTCTAATTCGTCGTCATCGTCAATCTGTGCAAACGCGCCGGCGCAAACCATTGCGGCACAGAGCGTTAAAGGTAGTTTTTTCATCATATTTATTCCGTTTTAAAGAATTGGATAAGTTGCGTCAGGTTTTCGGACATGGTGCCTTGGCAGACAATGCACTGCGTTCGGCGAGTTTGCGCACTTCCGCCGCCACCACAGCGAATTCTTATTATCATACCGCCATTATAAAAAGCGGCAGAGCGGCGATGCACAATCCCGTGATTAGCGCGGATTTGAGTGTCTTGTTGGCGAAAAGCGTCATAATCTCCCTATTTTTATAGATGAAATGCAAGTAAATCCTTACAAAATCTTTGCCGAATCTATTTGTTGATCGGATATAGTTTCAATAGCAAAATCATCAATCCTGACATTATCGCCGGGAATATCGAGAACAACATCCAAATCATGTTTTTCACAGAATCGGTAACAGATGCTGGGTCGATGGTGGTGTTGCCCATGGCGTCTTCAATCATGGTTGCGCCAGCCACTCCGAGGAGCAATGCTATCAGCGAGCCAGACACTGCGCCGCCAAGTTTCTGAGCCATTGTACCCGACGAGAAGATGAGACCGGTGGACGACGTGCCGTTTTTCTCGGTGGCGTAGTCGGCAACGTCGGCGTACATGGACCACAGGAGCGGCGAGTAGAGGCCTACGCCGATGGAGGTGAGGATTACCACAGTTACCATGAGCCACATGTAGCCGGGCTGCATCGGGATAAAGAAGAACAGGATTGACGTTACCGTGCAGATGATTGCCGCGATGGAGAAGGCGCGTTTTTTGCTGCCCGCCCATTCGGTAAATTTGGGCGATACGCCGCCAAAAATCATGCAGACCACTTCGCCAAATGCCATGAATACGGTGTAGTTGATGATGAATGCGCCGAGTGTTACATCGCCGTTGAGGCAGTACGTGAACATGTAGCCCGCCACGGCGTAGCGGAATCCGTTGAAGAAGTTGGTGCAGACGC
>CAMJWL010000110.1 GCA_946409405.1 uncultured Bacteroidales bacterium | reverse complement strand
GCCTTGCAGTCGAGGTTTGCGGCGAGCATTACGTCCGTGGGGCGGTCGCCTATTACGAGCGATTGCGAGAGGTCGTAGTTTTCGTTGTCGATGTACTTCTGCATCATGCCGGTGTTGGGCTTGCGGTTTGGGCTGTTGTCTTGCTCAAACGACGGGTCTATCAATACGTCGTCAAACTCCACACCGACGCTTTTGAGAGCCTGCACCATGATGTTTTGGTATGGCCAGAAATCATTCTCCGGGAACGACGCCGTGCCGAGTCCGTCTTGGTTGCTTGCCATTACGAACTCAAAGTCGGTATATCGCCTTATCTTGGAGAGCGATGTCAACGCGCCGTCCACGAAGGCAAATTTTTCAATCTTGTCTATCTGGTAGTCAACCGGCGGCTCCACCAAAATAGTGCCGTCGCGGTCGATGAACAATATGCGTTTTTTCATTTATTTGATTCGTTTGCCGTTGTTGAATTTTACGATGAAGGCATCCTTGTAGCCCTTTGAGCGTACAGTTTGAAGCATCTTCTTGCAGTCTTCCTCGTTCTTGAAACTTCCTGCCGTGTATTTATAGTTGGTTCCCTCGGCGTAATACTCCACGCCGTCGATGCCGTCGAACTCCGGGGAGTTGTTGGGGAGTATTTTCCAACTTACAAGGAACTGCACCTTATATACTATGCCCGAATTGTTGGCGGAGGACTTGCTGGTGGCGGCAGATGTGGCGGCTGCTGTTGCCGGGTCTTTGCGTGTGCAGGCCATCAGTACAGATTCGTTGTGCTGCGACGCATAGCCGATTTTGAATGGCAGCGGGTCGCATTTGGTGAGGGCTTCGCGGAGGTCTTCTTGCTTGAAGTTGGAGAACACTTTGAGCGGCTTGGTATATGTGCCGTAGAGTTTCACGTCGTAATCCTTGATGAGCCTGCCGTATGCAAAACCCGATTCGTCTTGCAGGATTTTGTCAAACTGGTCGAGCACCAACTTGCGCACTATGCCAAATTCCACGCTCTGCATCAGGTATGACGCCGATTTCATGTAGCAAGTCTTGTCTTTGATGGAGTTGAGGAAGAAGGGAAACTCCATCTTGCCTTTCATCATCACGTCTGAGAGATCCATGCGGATGTATTTGACGGTGCGGGTGCGCGGGTCGCCGGGCTTGCGGAATGCGAGTTCCCAGCCGTAGGGGTGTTTTTTTGCGTTGCCGTCGTTGTCCTGCACGGTGCCATGGTCGTCGATGTAGATATTGCGGTGGTTGGTGATGATGCAGTCGTTCATAGCCAGGGCGTAGAGTACCAGGTGGAGTATGCCGTCAAGGTTTTTGTTGCGGAAGTTTTCTGCCATGTGAGCGGCTATGAAGAAGCCAAATTTGTTGACGTACCTCATCGAATATGTCAGCGAATCGAGGTATTCCTGACGCTCGTCGGCGGTGAGTTGGTCGGGTTCGCAGAGTTCGCCCGGCTTTTCGAGTCCCATGAGTACGTAGTCTTTCTTGTTTGGGAAGAAGGTCATCGCAAAAATCATGTCGGGTCCGCCAAACGGGTAAATCAACGTCGTTGTGTCGTTGTAGAAGTCGGGAATATTGGTCTTGCACCAATTCGCAATTGGGTTGAGTGTGCGGGTTCGGAGGTCGTCCCACGTCTGTTGCGCGGTGGTGGAGTAGGTCTTGTAATGGTCTGACGTCTGGAGCGCGGCGTACTTGTCGTCTGCCTTGCCCGCGAGAAAACGTGCCAGGTCGTTGGCAATGCTCGCCGAACTTTCCACTTGGTTGAGATATATGTCGTTGTTGGGAGTTTCGGTGGAGTCGTCGTATGAAATTACGGCAGGCTCGTTGGCACTCTCCATGTTGTTGCCATTGTTGCTGCGGCAACCGATGGCGATAGCCGCCGCCATCGTCAATGCTGTTAACGTAGATAGTTTCATAATATTTATATTTTTGGTTGCAAATGTAATTAAAAAATTCAATAATTTTGCGTCTGAAACATTAAAAAAAATTAAGCGGCAGCAACGCATTGCGTCGTTGTCTTTTTTTTAAGCGTATTATGAAGAAAATTCTTGTTATAGCAACATTTTTGTTTTGTGCTGTGGTATCGGCGTTTGGGCAGATAGGCGGCGAGAGCGTTTACCCGTTTTTGGGGCTTAGTACGTCGTGCAACTACGCCTCTATGGGCGGCGCGTGTCCGTCGGTGGACATTGAGGGCGTCAACTCTCTGACTTCCAATCCTGCGCTCATCGACACCACCGACAATCTCGCGGCGGCTCTCAATATGGTTTCTTACGTGGCAGACATTGGCTACGGGTCGGCGTTGTTTGGCGGCAGGGTAGGGAAGACTATGATTTCTGGCGGCGCGGAGTTGGTCAATTATGGTGATTTTACGCTGACGGATGAGGCTGCCAACAATCTCGGCACTTTTAATTGTCGTGATTATCTGCTGATTGCGTCGGCGGCGCGGCATATTATGGATAGTCTGCCGTTGACAGCCGGAGTGTCGATGAAGACGATAATTTCTAAGATGGAAACATACCACTCCACGGGCATCGCTTTTGATTTTGGATTGCACTATTATTTTGAAAAACAGAAGATTACAATAGGATTGGCTGTCCTTAATCTTGGTTGTCAACTTACCACGTATAGCGACAACACACGTGAAAAATTGCCTCTCGACATCCGCCTTGGCATCTCAAAACAATTGCTTCACGCGCCGCTGAGGTTTTCGCTCACCGTCCGCGACCTTCAAAAGCCCAAACTCGACGACGATTTTGGATGCTCGTTTGCCAATCATTTGATATTTTCGGCGGAATTGTTTCCGCAGGGCGTTGTGTCGTTGAAAGGCGGTTTTAATGTAATGGCTCACAACGATTTGTATGTAACTGATGGTTCGGTTTTCCCAGGATTTTCGTTTGGAGTGGATGTCAGGTTGAAGAGGTTTTCGGTTCAATATTCGCATCAATGTATCAGTCCGGCGGAGAGTGCCAATATGTTTACGGTGGAATTGATGATTGGGAAAATGATGCGATAGGATTAAAAAAACTGCCGCGACATTATTCAACATTCTATCAATTCAAGCCCCTGTTCTCTATAAAATGGAAATTTTAAGTCGCTTGAAATCAGTGGTAGATGTTCGGTGATTGCTTGGGAGATGATTATATGGTCTGACGGGTCGTGGTGGTTCATTGATTCGTTGAGTTGCAGGCGGGAATATGTAATGGCAACATCCTCCCGCAGCGGAAGGATGTTAATGTCGAGGTCGTGCATCACCGTATGAATAACATCTTCTGCTGTTTTCCACTGTTTTGAACGAATCTTTTTGTTGTTGAACAGCACAACTAATTCGCGCAAGTTTTCAAAACTTGTGTAGAGAGTGCAACCATAACTATCTAACATCTTAAAAACTTCACTATCCATATCTTGTGCGTCAAGTAGCATCTCGAATACTACACAAGTGTCAAGCATGAGGCGTTTCATATAGCCACCTCCTCTTGAAGTGCGTTTTGAGTCATCTGTTTGTCCCTCTTCCTGTAATAGGACAATTGCGCCCTTAGTTCGGGAGCAAGGATTTCTATGAATCCTTTGTGCGCTACAGCCCACGCCATTCTGCCTGTTTTTGGTGCAGAGGATTTTGCAATCTCTTTCGTCTCGTCTGTTGCAACAGCCGTCGTTTCGGTGTTTTCTGTGTCAGTCGTTGACATTTCGTCATAATAGGTTTCCATTTCTTTACCCTCCTTAATTTTATATTGTGTTTTCGCTGCAAAATTAAAGCAAATTTTGGGTATATGAAATGTTTTTCTATCTTTTTTTTCAACAAAAAAGTATTTCAATGAAAATAATTATTATCTTTGAAGCCGAAAAAAAACAAAACCTTTTGATTTAATTTTTAATTATGGATTTCGGACATTTTGACGACCAAAACAGGGAGTATGTGATTACAAACCCTGCAACCCCGTGGCCTTGGATCAACTACCTTGGCAACGAGGATTTCTTTTCGCTAATTTCCAATACGGCAGGCGGTTACTCGTTCTACAAGGACGCCAAATTCCGCCGCATCACCCGTTACCGCTACAACGGCGTGCCTATGGACAATGGCGGACGTTATTTCTACATCAACGACAATGGCACGGTTTGGAACCCGGGTTGGAAGCCTTGCAAGACTCCTCTCGACTTCTACGAGTGCCGCCACGGTATGAACTACACCAAAATCAAGGGCGCAAAGAATGGCGTCGAGGCTGAGGTGCTGTTCTTTGTGCCGTTGAAGACGTGGGCTGAGGTTCAGAAAGTTACCCTCCGTAACACCTCCTCCGCAGCCAAGAAGATAAAACTCTTCTCCTTCGCCGAATGGTGCTTGTGGAACGCCGCCACCGATATGGAAAACTTCCAACGCAACTTCTCCACCGGCGAGGTCGAGATTGATGGTTCGGTCATCTACCACAAGACCGAATACAAGGAACGCCGCAACCATTTCGCCTACTATTCTGTCAACGTTCCCGTGCAGGGTTTCGACACCGACAGGGAGAGTTTCATCGGATTGTACAACGGTTTTGATGCTCCTCAGTGCGTGATGGCGGGCAAGCCTTCCAACAGTGTCGCTCACGGATGGAGCCCGATTGCGTCGCATTACATCGAAGTAGAGTTGCAGCCCGGCGAGAGCAAGGATTTTGTGTTCCTGCTTGGTTATGTGGAGAACGAACAGGACCAAAAGTTCGACGACAAGGAACTCGCCCGCAAAAAGTCTGGCGCGCTTATCACGTCGCAGGCTTCCGACCGCACACTTATTAATAAGGTGAAGGCTCAGGAGACAATCAAGAAATTCGCCACCGTGGAGGCTGTTGACAAGGCTTTTGCTGAACTCCGCGCTTCTTGGGACGAACTTCTCGACAAGTACAATGTCAATTCTTCCGACGACCGCCTCAACCGTATGGTCAACATTTGGAATCAGTACCAATGTATGATTACCTTCAACTTCTCGCGCTCGGCGTCGTTCTTCGAGAGCGGCATCGGCAGGGGAATGGGTTTCAGGGACAGCAACCAAGACCTCGTCGGCTTTGTGCATCAAGTGCCGAGCCGTGCGCGTCAGAGGATTATCGACATCGCCTCCACGCAGTTCCCGGACGGCGGATGTTACCATCAATACCAGCCCCTCACCAAGCGTGGCAACAACGACATCGGCGGCGGTTTCAACGACGACCCGATGTGGCTCATTTTTGGCACTGTTGCCTACATCAAGGAGACCGGCGACTTCTCCATCCTCGACGAGCAAGTGCCGTGGGACAATAAGCCCGGCTCTGAGGTGTCGCTTTTTGAACACTTGAAAATCTCCTTCAACCACGTTGTCGAAAACCTCGGTCCGCACATGCTTCCACTCATCGGCCGCGCCGACTGGAACGACTGCCTGAACCTCAACTGCTTCTCTTGGGACCCCAACGAATCGTTCCAGACCACCGAAAACAAGACCGAAGGCAGCAAGGCGGAGTCGCTTATGATTGCCGGTCTGTTTGTTTTGGTTGGCAAAGACTATGTGGCTCTCTGCGAGCAACTTGGCAAGGCCGACGAAGCCGCCCGCGCACAAAAGTGCATCGATTCGATGGTGGATGCTGTCAAGAAGCACGGTTGGGACGGCGAGTGGTATCTCCGCGCATACGATTTCTATGGCAACAAGATTGGCAGCAAGGAAAACGAAGAAGGCAAGATTTTCATCGAAAGCCAAGGATTCTGCACAATGGCTGGCATCGGCCTCGAAGACGGTATGGTGGACAAGGCTCTCGATTCCTGCAAGAAGTACCTCGACTGCGAACACGGTATGGTGCTCAACAATCCCGCCTACACCACTTACCACGTCGAGATGGGCGAAATTTCCTCGTATCCTGCTGGTTACAAGGAGAATGCAGGCATATTCTGCCACAACAATCCGTGGGTAATCATCGGCGAGACCGTGGCAGGTCGTGGCAACGACGCTTGGGAGCATTACACCAAGATTTGCCCGGCTTACATCAAGGATCAACAGTTGCACAAGGTGGAGCCTTACGTCTATTCGCAGATGGTGGCGGGCAAGGACGCCGCAAAACCCGGCGAGGGCAAAAATTCATGGCTCACCGGCACGGCGGCTTGGAACTGGTACACGATTACGCAGTTTATCCTCGGCGTCAAGCCCGACTACAAGGGCATCGTCATCGACCCGTGCGTGCCAGCTTCGGCTAAGGGTTACAAGGTAACTCGCAAGTTCCGTGGCGCTACCTACAACATCGAAATCCTAAACCCCAACGGTGCGCAGAAGGGCATCAAGGCTCTCTATGTGAACGGCAAAAAGGTGGATGGCAACCTCGTTCCGATGGCAAAATCGGGCGAAATCGTCGATGTAAAGGCTGAAATGTAAAATACAATAAAGGTTGCGCCAATGGCGCGACATTATCAAGGGTAGTCCGTGAGGGCTACCCTTTTTTACCCAATTTTTTTATCAACAAAAACTATGAAAACAAAAACTCTTCTCCTTTTTGTCGTATTTTCCTTGCTTCTCCTCGCTTGCCACAAGAACGACGACGAGTCGGAATGTATCAACCCTCGCACTGTGATATTCTTCTTTCCGTATTCGGCGGACATGACTTTGTTTTTCAAGCGGAATATCAACGACATTGAGACCGCCGTTCAGAATGGGGCGTTTGCTCACGAACGGCTTGTCGTATGCATATCGTCAACTAAAAACCGCGCCGACATTATCGAACTTCGTGACAATAGGCGCGATACGTTGTTTTATTACGACAACCCCGATTTCACCCAAAGTGCGGCACTCACGCAAATGTTGTCCGACATCATAACAGCCGTACCCGCCGAAAAATATTCGCTCGTGGCGGGCGGACACGGCACGGCGTGGGTGCCTAAGGACGTAAAAACGCTGTCTAAATCTTTCGGCGGCTTCTACACCAAGACCGGCATCGAAAACATTGCTGAGGCTATCCGAAATGCCGGTATAAAAATGCAATACATATTGTTTGACGGCTGTTTTATGTCTAATGTGGAGACAGTTTACGCCTTGCGCAATGCAGCGGATTACATTATTGGCTGCCCTACGGAAATAATGATTAAAGGCATACCGTATCAGAGTTGCGCTAAGTTTATAAGTGGCGAAGAACCCGATTATGGCGGTTTTTGCCGTGCCTTCTGCGATTATTACGAAACATTCGACACCCCGTGCGGCACTATTGCCGTTACTTGCAGCAGCGAGTTGGAGGCGTTGGTGGAGGTGATGAGGGAGATTAACAAGGTGCACCCTTTCGACGCATCTATTTTGAACGACGTGCAACGTTTGGACGGCTACAAAACGCCGGTTTTCTACGACCTTGGCGATTATGCGGCGCATCTCTGCAAGGACGAGGTGTTGCTCACGAGTTTCAATGCCCAACTTTCCAGAGCCGTTCCCTACAAGGCGCACACCGAATATTTCTTTTCGGAACAAAGCGGCAAAATCAAAATCAACGCCTATTCTGGGTTGTCGGTCTCGCCGCTTACGGAAGAAAACGTAAAACTTGGCGTCGAAGAAACGGAATGGTGGAAGGCAACGCGGTAAAAAAAAATAAAAAAAACAAAACCTCAAACCTTTTGACTGTCAGAAATTTATCTTTTCATTAATAAATTTTCATTAAAAAAGTTTATTTTTTTGAAACCTTTTTCATTTTTTTTCGTATATTACTCTGTAATCTATTAACTTTTAGTAAACATTAATGATGAATAAAATAAACAACATACACATCAAACAAACTTTACATAATGTAATAGGGGGGGGTAAAATTGTACTACCAACTTTACTTTTAGTATTGTTTTATTCTACCACAAAAGGACAAGATGCCGACCAGAGGGGACGATGGTTTTTCGGCATCGAAGGCGGCACTACATTCGGACAGTGCACATTCAGAAGTATCACCGACGATAAGACCAACATCGGCGGCTCAGCCGGAATTTTCGGCGGATATGGTTTCAATTCTATCTTCGCATTAGAATGTGCGGCAACATTCGGCTCCACAAAACTCACCGCACAAGATTGCGACCCTTTTTGGCTCTCTACGAGTGAGGGGCAGTCGTATTACGCTCCCATAATAGACCAAACCGGCGATTTCTACAAAAACATCACCGCCAAGCCAAAGTTTACCAAGTTTGCATTGCAACTCGACATCGATCTCCTCAAACTTTTCACCGGGCCTTGTTCCAAACTTTCGCTCAGCATCGCACCGCAAATCTCGGCGGTAATTACCAAAAACAAACTCACCTCAGCCGTTATTAATAATAAGTACGACCAGCAGTCGCATTTTGGCTACGGCGCACAGGCGGCGTTTGGATTTTTTGTGACGCAAAAGGTTCAGGTGCAGTTGTTTGGCGGCATCACGGCACTATCCGGCGACAGGATAGACAATATCCCCAAGCACCACCACGAGAGCAATCTGATATGGGACGCCGGCATCAAGATTGCCTACCGCCCCGGCAGGACGTGCGGCAAGAAGCCCATCCCGCCGTACACCGACAACGAGCCAAGCAACATCAACAACATCAACGACATCAACGACATCAACGACGACAAGACGCAGGTAGTGGTAGTGGACATCCCGAAGACCGACACCACGCAGCAGCAACAGGTGATAACCATCGAAGACATCGTAAATATCGGCGGCGACCACTCCAAGCCCGCCGACCAGAACACGCAGCCCGCCGACTCTCGCGGATACCTGCTGCCTGTAATCAACTTTGCCGACAATGGACTCTCCATCTTGTCTAACGAATATCCCAAATTCCGACAGGTGGCTCAATACCTCAACGAACACCCGGACGAATCCATCAGCATCTACGGCTATTGCTCAAGGCCAGGCACCAAGGAGTACAACATGTACCTCTCGCAACGCCGCGCCGACATGATCAAGCGTCGCCTTATGGCAGAAGGCGTAGCAGAAAACCGCTTCAAGATTGTGAAGGGCATGGGCGTGGACTACGACGCACCCAACAACAAGACGGCTCGCCGCGTGGAGATATACGTCAACAAGAAATAACGATTTTAAAAAAAACACCCCGAACATTTAGGAATATGAAAAGGATATTGGCTATATTGACCGTGGTCTTGCTGATGACGGGTTGCGGCGAAAAAAGCAGCCACGAGTTTTGGGACAGCGAATACGGCGACCAAAACGTCGGATACGTGGCATTTGAGATGTATTGGGACGAGTACGACGACATACTCTCGCCCATTGACGACGTAAAAATCACCGTAAGCGGCAAGGACGGCTTCCAGAAGCATTACGACTTCGTCTCGCCCGAAGAGGCTGCCGGCGCACTGCAACAATTGCCCGAAGGCTCTTATACTCTGTTGGTAACAGTGAATATGGACGAAAAACACGGCTACGCGCTTTCGGAGTCTCAGACGGCGGCAGACAACGCACTGCTGGCAACATACGTCTCACTCAAAGACCCGACATCGTCGCCTCAGCAGGCGTGGTTTGGCCTTGTAACGGCAACAATAAGCAACGGCGAAATCAGCATAGCAAGATTTCAGTTGAAGAGGCTTATGTCGATGATAACAATTATAATTAACGGCGTACCGAGCGGTGCATCGATGTCTGCAACGGCATCCAAAGTTGCTCAGTCAGTGGAACTTACCGCGCCCCAAAACAGTACGGCGTACCACGACGAATTAGCCCTTGGCGCGTTCCAAAAATCAGCGGACGGAGCATTGCACTTGGACAACCGCACGTTGCTGCCCACGGCGAGCGGCTATGAGCGCACAATCATTACGCTCACAACCGCTTATGACGGTACGACTCAGCAAAGTATCATTGATGTTCCGCTGATGGAACGCGGACGCTACTACGTCCTCAACCTCGATTACAACGGACTCACGCCCTACATCCACATCTCCGGCATCGACATCAATGCTTGGCAGCAGAATTGGACAGTGGACGGCGAAATCCTCAACCCCGACAATTGATAAACATTAAATAACCCAAATGTAGTAAATATGAATAAGACGATTATTTACAGCGTAGCGGTGGCAGCCTTGATGCTATCTGCATGCAACAGGGAAGAATCAGGCTCAATAGCCGGTGCTACGCCCAAGGAAATCACCGTGGAGGCGCAGATAGGCAACATGACCCGCGCAACCACCACGGGTAACGTCACCTCCTTCGACAAGGGCGACATCTTCTCCCTTTATGCGTGGACTGACACTCCAAACGCCATGCCGCAGACCTTAGTAGTAAACGGAGTGAAAAACACCCTCGGCGACAACGACAAATGGACACCCGAAACCCCAATGCTTTGGGCAGACATGGTAACACCCCATTACTTTCTCGGCGTATATCCGGCTCATCAGGTGGCGGATTTTACGGCTGATGCTTTCACCCTCGGCGATTCTTACGAGCAAAACGACCTGCTCGCCGCCGTAGCGCTCACCGGTCAAAAAGCCGCCGACAGCGAGATTGTATCCCTGACATTCGACCACGTGATGGCGAAGTTTTATGTCAATATGAACTTCCGCAACCAATGGGAAGGCACTCCCGACATAGCCACCTGTACTGCGGTTGCTGCCAGTACCTGCACCGTCAACTACCTTGCAAAGTCAGTAACGGTAGGCGTACAATCTACGGTAACGCTCGCGAAACAGGCGCAGCCCTCAGCCGCCCATTTTGCTGCCACTTGCAGCGGCATTATGATACCGCAGACCGGCTTCCGCACAGTTAAGATTACCATCGATGGTAAGGATTACACCTACACGCACTCCGAGGATATTCCTCTTGCTGCGGGCAAATTCACCAACCTCAACCTCGTGGTAGGTCGCGACAAGATAGAACTCGGCGAAATCTCCGTTACCGAATGGGTACAAGGTGAGACCATCGATGGCGGACAGGCTTTGTAATAATGCTTAATTTGAACTCATAATTAATAATTTTAATCTTAATAATATGAAAGTTAGAAATTTAATTTTTGCAGCGATGGCGACCTTTGCTCTTGCCTCCTGCAACAAGGACGACGACAGCGCAACACCGGTAGTCTCGCAGTTTCCCGAGGACGGCGTTATGCGTTTCACCACCAACCTCGTTGACCCCGCCACCGTGCTGACGCGCGCCAGCATTACGGGCAGCGACGTGAATGCGACCGGCCAGCAGTTCCAGGTGAAGATTGTCAACCCCTCGTCGGCTACCTACAGCTACTTCAATACCGTACAGTTTGACGGCACTGAGTGGACGCCCGTGAACCGTATGCTCTGGCAGAACGACCAGCAGAGCATCACCG
>CAMJWL010000109.1 GCA_946409405.1 uncultured Bacteroidales bacterium | reverse complement strand
CTTTTGTGGCGTGGATGGGTGCAACGTGGTGGTTGTTCAAATTGTTTCATCATCGCGAAAGGATGACGTTGATTTCGGGAGAGATGAAATTCCGCAAGAAAAACTTCTTTTGGGGTATGGGTGCATTTACGATAGCATACGGGTTATTCTGTCTTGTAGGTTTGCCGCTGTTATCCTCTTTCATAGATACCAACTTTCAGTTTAACGGAGGTAGGTATTTCGTTTTTGCGGCGATCGCTTTGATATTTTTGCCGTTTCAGACAGGGTGCGAAGAACTCATTTTCAGAGGCTACCTAATGCAAGGATTTGCACTTTGCACCAAAAGCAAAGTTTGGGCGTTGGTTATTACGTCAGTTGTTTTTGGACTAATGCACTGTTACAACGGCCCTATTGAAGAATACGGTTTCTTTGCCGCCATTCCTGTTTATATTTTTATTGGTTTTGAGTTAGGACTTTTTGCGATTTTAAGCGATGGTATCGAACTGCCGTGGGGCATTCATTATGCCACCAATTTAATAGCATTTACAATAATCGGTTCAAAAAGCGAGGGCTCAGTAAATGTTCGGCCACTAATCCAAGTTGACGAACCAGTTTGGGTGATGTATATATTGGAATTTGTTGTTTTTGCAATAATGTTTTTATTACTCCGCAAAAAAATGGGATGGGACATCAAGAAAGCCTTCGACAACAGCGGGCTCAAAAACAATGTCCCACCACCCTATTTCGCATGACCAAACCGCCTTTCAACAATCTTTTTTGCGCATGACTTCAGGTATGGATGGCTCAACAATGAATCACAACGACGTGAAACGCTGTCAGCCTTATCCGCCCCCGCTGCATAGACATCCAAAACCCTCGGCAGGCATGAAAGCAAGGCGCATTGAGAAAGCAAAGAGCTGTCAGACTGCATGAACCTGTTGGCATAATAAAACGACAGTCCGATAGTGTCATTACGGCTGATTCCCGACATGGCATCGTCGGCAAAATCCATATAGACATGACCAGACACAGGCTCATTCATCAAAATATTCCACAAAATTCCATTGAAATTATTGTCGAATATCATGCACGGATTGTCAAAATCCATCTGTGAAAGAATCTTGTAAGTATCAAAACTGAGGAGTTCCTTGTAGTTTAGGCTGTCGGCATGAGTGGGACTGTTAGCCTCGCCCGGCGCGATTGCAAAAAATGGGGAGTTAAAATCCAGGCATGGAGGAATGTACTTCAAAAATGAATTCTGAATCGACGCAAGCGACATCTGCACCTCCAAAGGCGTGAAACCGTCCCGCCGCGCCACTAAACTAAGCCTCAACATCATCTCGTTCAAAATGTCGTCCATCAATGAAACAAGTTGAGACGCAGTGCCATGGAAAGGCGCAAAACGATAATAACAAATCGCATCAAGGTTCAAATCCGACTTCAAGAGCCTTTCAACCTGTTTCGCAGAGCCTCCGTATGAAACGCCATCTTTTGAAACATGAACCTCAGTCGTTTCGCCAGGCACACCGAAAAATCGAATGTTTCCGAGAGTTTCATTGCTGACAAAATAGGACTCAATCGCGCTGCCCGCCAAAAAACTGCACTCAAACCCGCCATCCACGACCGACGCCATACATACGATATTGTCATTCATGAAAATATCATGCTGCATGACAGAATACTGACTTACAGGGGATTGCGTATAATCATCAGACATACTGACCTTGACATGGATTGAGTCGGTTTTGAGCCAATTTTCAGGAATTTCACAGCGGTATTTTTCAGACATTTCTGCAAACGTCATAACATCAAGGTCGGCATCCTTAGACCTGATGCACAAAATTTGGGGACATTCCCATCGTGTGCCGCAAAGGTCAAAAACCGACGTTGTGTCGGGCATGGGCTCAAATTCAAGAATGAAATCCTCCTTGCCGACACTGCATTTCCAAGCCGCGCTGAAACGGTTTGTCAGCCTGTAACTATGCCCATGATAATCCGTCAGGCAATAGTTGTCGTCCAACATGAAAACTGGATCCGTCATGCCCGGCTGCCATTTCATGCAAAGTCGCGTGCAGTCGTCAGTGAACTCAACTTTCTGAATCGAAACCCTGCCATCGGTCAATGTCGTCGCCGCCGAAAATACTGGATTTTCAATGGTTTTATTGACCTTTGAGTCGCATGAAAACACCATGACAGACAACAGCACAAACCACAAATATGTCTTTTTCATAATATAAAATTTTCACAACCAATCCTAACGTTTTTTTCTAATCATGTAAATGATAAAACCGCAGGCGGCAAGCACCACCAGCGACACAATGAGCAACAATATTGTCGAATTGTCCTCTACAAATCGACAAACCGGCGGTTCCGGAAGAACGTCAAGAAGTACCATTTTCGCATAAATTTAGGTTAGACAAAATCGCTCGCAATTTACAAATTTTTTTATCGAAAACAATATTCCACAGCAAAAAAAATCACATTCCCCAAAAAATAACTTACAGCATTGCACAACGCACTGTAAATCAGCGCATCTTTGAAGGGTTTGCCCCATACATAATACCAAATCATTTCTATCAGGACGACAATGACCTCGCCCGCCGCCACATTAAATATTGTATAATTTTCGGCTATGAAAAAATTTATCACAGGATTAGTCAAGGCGTTGACAATCAGGGACGAAACGAGAATTTTTTTAGACTTCTCGCCCAAGAGTTTTAGAACCAAAAACTCTATCAACATTGTCAATATCAGCGGTGCAATATATCTGTAAATCATAGCATTACACTAAAAATATACGGAGGCATCAGCGACGCCGCCAAAAGTCCAAACGCAAATCCCTCCCTGCCCGGCATGAGTTTTTCAGCCCAATAGAGCGTCAGCGGCATTGTACAGTTGATGGCAAAAAGCCCCACATAAATGGCGTTTCCCCAATATTTTTTCATGAAAACACACGCCAACGAAACCGCCGTAAACACCACAAACGCAATGACATAACTCCGCGCAATCCTCGCCAAAAATCCGCCCAAGATTTTGCCAGACATCGCCACAGCCGCCGCCACCAAAACCATAAAACCCGCGCCGCTGTTTGTCGTAGTAGAAAATTCGCCCGCCAAATACGACCTCAGCATCACAAACGCACAAATCGCTATCATCAAGCCTATTACATTTTTTCCATGTCCACTGCCAACCGCCGACTCCCCCACCCTATCGACAGCACCGCCGCCGACCATACAATAATGCGCAGTCGCCAAAATTCCAATCATCATCAACAGCAAAAACAACAGTTGCCACGAGCATAAAACCGCCCCGACCGCAAGTCCCAAAACGCCCGGCGACACAAAAACGCCCAAGGCGCGGGCATCGTTTCTTGTAACGACAGCCACTTCCCTGCCGCCCCAAACATGAAACAACGAATTGCCCACGCCCAACATCACGGCGACAACAGTCATAAAACCAGGCGTCAAAACCGCCATCGCCGCCGCCATGAAAAACAGCACGACCGCCGAAAACAGCACTTTATATTTATTCCTGATTCTATCTACAACAATCCCCGTAAACGGCTGCGTCAGGAACGCCAACACATTGTAAACCAAATAGTCCACCCCGTCGCCCGTAATCAAATACAAGCAACACAAGCACAACGCATCGACGCAAAAGTGCATTGACGAAGCAAGGAGGGTGGAAAGGTAAGATTTTGTAATCATAATTAAAAAATGGTAAAACCCGATTGCAAAGTTAATCATTTTTCTCAAAAAATACTTACCTTTGTCCCGTGTTACAAAAATCAAAGGCTATGAAAACATTACAATCCATAATACTCGCCGCTGCAATCGCCTTGCCGTCAGTCGTTTACGCGCAGGACGAGCACATCGTTACCTATTACGACAAAAACGAAACCGTCAAGAAGTCGGAGGGCGATATGAAGGACGGACACGAAAACGGTCGCTGGACGTATTATTACCGCCACGGCAAAAAATACAAGGAGACCGACTTCTATATGGGCGTAGTGAACGGTCGCGTGGCGTTCTATTACGAAAACGGCAACCTTATGAACGAGGGAAACGTAGTCAACAACCGCACAACAGGCGCATACAAAGAGTATTACGAGGACGCAACATTGAAGGCGGAAGGTTTTTACGACAACAACAAGAAGGATTCGCTGTGGAAATATTACAACATCGTGGGACGCCTCATCACCGTAGAAAACTGCAAGGACGGACAATGTATAATGCAGGATGCCTTCGACAATTCTGGCACACAGATGGTCAAGGACGGCAACGGCGAATTTAAGGCTTATTACTCCAACGAAAAGACCGTGCGAGAGCAGGGCAAATACCGCGACGGTCTGAAGGATTCTGCATGGACAACGTATTACCAAAACGGCAAAACCGCATCCCTGATGACCTACAAGGCTGGCGAGCCGACGGGTCAAATCTTCACTTATTATCAGAGCGGCGCAAAACGCAGCATCGAAAATGTTGAGGACGGCGAATACACCCACTGGTACGAAAACGGGCAGGTGAAGACCCACGGTTTTATGCGCAATTCGGAGCGCGACGGCAATTGGACTACATACAGCGAGGACGGCAAACTTATGAGCCAAGGCAATTACAAAGTGGGACTCCGCGACGGCGTGCATCAAAATTTCTTCCCCGACGGCCGCCTCGAAAGCGAAATCACCTACAAACTCGGCAAAAAGGACGGACACGCCATTTGGTACACCACCGACACCACTGGCAAAAAACACCTCAAACACATCGAGGGCGAATTTAAAAACGACATCCAGAACGGCCATTGGATTTATTACCAGGCTGGCAACCAGATAGGCAACGAAGGCGAATACTTGGACGGCAAGATGTCGGGGCTGTGGACGTGGTACTTCGACACCGGCGATGTCTGGAAGAAGGGCTATTACAAAAACGGTCTGCGCAACGGCCTGTACACCGTATATTTTGAAAACGGCAAGATATATTACACGGGCATTTTCAAGGACGACAAGGAGGAGGGACTCTGGAAACGTTACAACGAGAGCGGCAAACCCGAAATAGAAGGCTGTTTCCACGGCGGCAAGATGGATTCGATATGGAAGGAATGGTTTGACAACGGCGTACTCCGCTACGAAATCACCTACAAAAACAATTTGAAGGACGGCCCCGTGATTTATTACGACGAAACGGGTATGAAGACGATGATAATCACCTTCAAGGATGGTGTATATGACGGCAAATACACACAGTTTAACGAGACCGGCGTGGCTGTTGTGGACGGTCAATACGTGATGGACAAGAAAAACGGCGAATGGATTTACCGTCAGGGAGATAGCAAGATAATAAGGCGTGAAAATTACAACCTCGGACGCCCCTCCGGCACGTGGACTGAATATTACCCCAACGGCACACCGCAGACCCAAAAAAGTTTCAACAAAAACGGTGTCCTCGACGGCAAGTTTATGAAATTTGACCGCTACGGCAAGACCACATACGAGGCGTTGTATTCCAACGGAAAACTCACACAAGTCCTCAAACAGCCCGGCGGCGCACAAAACAACCCCTACGGCGGATATTAAACATCAATTACCGTCAATTTTAGCCGTCAATTACCATCAATTTTTTTGAGAAATTGACGATAATTCAGAACGAAATTGACGGTAATTGACGTTCAAAAAAATATTGTTAATTAACGTTCAAAAAAAGGAAAATGAAAAAAATCAAGATTGCCGTTGACGGTCATTCGTCGTGCGGCAAAAGCACACTGGCAAAGCAGATTGCCAAACATTTTGGATTCACATACATCGACACCGGCGCGATGTACCGCACGATTGCATTGTACGCAATGCGCAACGATATGATTGCCCCCGACGACACCATCAACCAAGAGGCGTTGCAGGCTAACATCGGCAATATCAAAGTGTCTTTCCTGAAAAACGGACACGCCACATTGGATGGCGAAGACGTTGAAAACCAGATACGTACGCTTGAAGTTTCGAGCAAGGTGAGCAAGATTGCCGCCCTCAAATTTGTCCGCGAGGCGATGGTGGATCTCCAACGTCAAATGGCTCAAAACGAATCTGTTGTAATGGACGGCAGGGACATCGGCACGGTGGTTTTCCCCGACGCTGAACTCAAAATTTTCGTTACCGCCGACGACGAGGTACGCGCCAAACGCCGCTACGACGAACTCACCGCCAAGGGCGAAGAGGTAACTTTGGAAGCCGTCCTCGCCAACCTCCGCGAGCGCGACCTCCTCGACACCACCCGCGAAGAATCTCCCCTCCGCAAGGCCGCCGACGCCATCCTGCTCGACAATTCGTTTATGACGAGGGAGGAGCAATTTGAAGTCGCGAAAAACTTTGTGGAAAGGACGATGCAAGAATAAAGGATTTTTAGTAATGCACTTAGCAAAATGCAAATAGACATCGACCCAAACGCCGGATTTTGTTTTGGCGTTACCAATGCCATCGACAAGGCGGAGGCGGAGATTGCTGCAAGCGGGCGGCTGCTCTGCCTCGGCGAAATGGTGCATAACCACGAGGAGACCTCGCGGCTTGAAAAAAAAGGTATGAAAACCATCACATACGACGATTTTGCAGCGATGCACGACACCACCGTACTCCTAAGGGCGCACGGCGAGCCTCCATCAACATACGAAATCGCCCGCCAAAACAACATCCACATCATCGACGCCACCTGCCCGATAGTATTGAGGCTGCACCGCCTCATCCAAGCCAACGCACAAGCGCACACCAACGCACAGACCGTCATCTACGGCAAAAAAGACCACGCCGAAGTAGTAGGACTTGTAGGACAGGTGAACGGCGCGGCGATTGTAATCTCCGACGAAAGCCAAATCTCCGCCATCGACTTCCACAAGGATATTATGCTCTATTCGCAGACCACGATGAACTATCACAAATACAACGAGATAGCCGACAAAATCAGCCAACAGTTGCACGAGACATCGCCCCATCTGTCGTTCCAAAAATACGACACGGTATGCAAGTCGGTGGCGCACCGCGAGCAAAAACTCTCCGACTACGCCATGAGCCACGACACCATATTGTTTGTGGCGGGAGCCAACAGCAGCAACGGCAAATACCTATTCCACACCTGCCGCACCGTAAACCCGCGCACATATTATATTATAAGTGTAGCCGACCTCAACGAACAAATGCTCATCGGCGCGAACATCATAGGAATCACCGGAGCGACCTCCACGCCCAAATGGCTCTTGCAACAAGTGGCGGAAAAGGCGGCATTATTGTCAGAAAAAAAATAAATTTTGTCCATAATAGAAAAGTTTATTAACTTTGCGCGAAAGTATATAAACAAGATTTTACACAACAATGTTTGGACAGCATAGAATAGCCGTAATAGGCGGCGGAAGTTGGGCGACGGCGATTATCAGCCTCCTCACCAACAACGTCAAGGAAGGCAACAAGGTCAATTGGTACCTCCGCAAGAAGGAGCACATCGACTATGCCATCAAACACGGCCAAAACCCTAAATACCTTAATTCTCTGATTCTTGACACCGACAAGATAGAGTTTTACAACGACTTGAACGATGTCATCAAGAAGTCGGACACGTTGATTTTTGCCGTACCGTCGGCGTTCATCGAGAGCACGATGAGCCAATTTGACGGCACGTTGGAAAACCACGTCGTAGTATCAGCCATCAAGGGCATGATACCCGACAAAAACACGATTATGGCGGATTATTTCCACGACGTTTACAATGTCGATTTGGAAAAAAACTTCTGCGTCCTCGCCGGCCCGTGCCATGCGGAGGAGGTGGCGTTGCAAAGGCTGTCGTACCTTACGATAGCCTCCAAAAACCTCAACACCGCCGAAGAAATCGCCAACTGCCTCGAATGTAAGTATCTGAAGACATCAATC
Organism: uncultured Bacteroidales bacterium; assembly: GCA_946409405.1. Taxonomy (GTDB): domain Bacteria; phylum Bacteroidota; class Bacteroidia; order Bacteroidales; family UBA3824; genus UBA3824. Next base: position 3,529 of record CAMJWL010000109.1, on the reverse strand, counting down.
ACCGACGACATCTACGGCACCGAATACGCCGCAGTGTTGAAAAACGTGTTTGCCATCGCAGCCGGCATCTGTTCGGGCTTGGGCTACGGCGACAATTTCCTGGCGGTATTGATGTCAAACGCAATCCGAGAGATGAAACGATTTGTAGATACCGTCCACCCGATCACCCGCGACATCAAATCGTCGGCGTACCTTGGCGACCTTTTGGTGACGGCATACTCCAAATTCAGCCGCAACCGCACCCTCGGCGTTATGCTCGGACAGGGATACTCGTTGCAGAGCGCATTGTTGGAGATGAAAATGGTGGCGGAAGGCTTCTACGGCAGCAAGTGCATCCACCAAATCAACGAAAAATACAACATCGAACTCCCGATATGCAACGCAGTTTACAACATCCTGCACAACGGCGCGCCCGTCGGCTTCGAGATAAAACTGTTAATAGACAAGATTAGATAATTTTTTAAACATTTTTATACTAAAAATTGTTGCCATATCACAAAGGTTGTTTAATTTTGCGGCAAACAACTCACAATGACGGACAAAAATATGGATACCAACATAACCGAATTTGAGGACATAAGGCCATACAACGACAGCGAAGTACCGGCGGCCATCGAAAGGCTGCTCGCGGAACCGGGGTTCAGGAAGACAGTCAAATACTTCTTCCCGGATGTTCCCGTTGCCGAAACCGAGCAAAAACTCCGTAGCATCAAGACCGTCAAGGACTTCCAGCGGAAGTTCATCGCCGTACTTGTAACGGGCATAGAGAAGATGACCACAAAGGGTGTTACCTTCAACGGACTCGAAAACATCCCCGAAGGCAAAGGATACCTCATCGTGTCCAACCACCGCGACATCATCCTCGATTCAGCCATACTCAACACGCACCTTGCGCTCTTGGGCAGGGACACTTCGGAGATTGCCATCGGGTCCAACCTCCTGATATTCCCGTGGATTACCGACCTGGTGAAACTCAACCGCACCTTCGTAGTCAAGCGCAACCTCTCCGTCAAGGAATTGATGGTAAGTTCGATGATACAGTCGCGATACATCAGGCAGACCATCATCGACCGCAAGACATCCATCTGGATAGCGCAGCGCGAGGGACGCACCAAAAACGGCGACGACAAGACACAGGGCAGCGTCCTCAAAATGTTTAATATGGCGGCAGAAGGCGACGTAGTGAAGAGCCTCATCGACCTCAACATCGTCCCGATGACCATCTCCTACGAATACGACCCTGTAGATGTCCACAAGGTAAAGGAGCAATACAACAAGATGATAGACACCACTTTCAAGAAAAACAAAGTGGACGACGTGACGGGTATGCGCGAAGGCCTTTCGTGGAAGAAGGGGCGCGTAACCGTAAACCTCGGCAAGCCCATCAACGACCAACTCGCCATGATGCCCAAAGCCCCCAACAAAAACATCCAGTACGACGAAATCGCAAAACTCATCGACAAAGAGATTTACAAGGGCTACGCGCTCTATCCAATCAATTACGTATGCGCCGACATCCTTACCGATTCGGAGCGTTTTGCGTCGCATTACACCGACGCTGAACACGACGAAGCCATTGAATATTTCGACCAGCAATGCGAAAAATTTGAGGGCGACATCCCCTTGCAACGCAAAATGCTGATGCAGATATACGCCAATCCGGTGTTTAATGTAGAAGGAATAGCACATTAAAAGAATAAACGAAAAAAGGGAAACCGTTAAAAGTTTCCCTTTTTTCGTTTATGAGTTATTGCTAAAAGAATTCTACATCGTTGTCGTCGTCCGCATTCTCGTCTTCGAGTTCCACGTCCGCGCCGATGGCCTGTTGATGGATAATGCGTTCGCTCTCCATTGTGTAACGCTCTTCGAGACTCTTGAGATTCTCCGTCTTGTTGTTGCGGAGGACGTTGATGGTGTTGTTGTCGAGTTTGGAGTAGATGTTGTTGAGTTCGGTAACGATTTCGAGCATAATCTTCTCAAAGAAATCGTAATACTTCACCTGTTCCACCGACGACTTGATTTCGCTACTGAGGTTGAGGCTCAGTTTGGAATTGTTAGTAAGTATTTGTTCAATCTTTTGGTTGTGATCCTCGATAGAGAGCAGCAACTGCGAAATCCTGCTCGAAATGCTGCGCAAATTGGCTGAAATCTCGTTTTCAGAATCTTCATGGTTGATTTCCTGCAACTTCTTGCTAATGTTCTGCGCCTGACTGAAAAACAGCACCACATCATTCAAATTCTCCGAAATCGTGTCAACCAACTGCGTAACCTCGCCCGTGATGCGCGAAAGGCTGTCGCCAGACGTACTCTCGGCGATGTTGCTAAGAATAGTTTCCACGCGGTCGTTGATGCCGTCGTAGAGCGTCTTGATTTCGCTCACGCGCTCCTGTTTCTCCTCGATGGTGGAAGATATAATGTCTATCTCGTTGCCAAAATCCTCGTTGGCACTGATAAGACGCTTCAACACGGTGGTGGTGCCACGCAGACGGTCTTGCACGTCCTTGTAGTAACTGTCGGTCAAATCGTTGTCGCCCACAAACTCGTTGCTCAACTGCGAGATGACGCTCATGTCCTCGCTGATGTCCCAGAATTTGCGCATAATCACAGCAAAAGCCTTCTGATACTCCTTGTTGGTGTTAATCAACTGCGCCACCTGAACGCCCGCAATGTCCCTTATTTGCAGGAATTGCTGAGCCTGTTCGCTGAGGTCTATCTTGCCCGATTCGTCGGTTTTGAGGTCGAGGGCGGAAAGTTCCTTGATAATATTCTTGTGAGTCTCCTGCACGTGCTCCATCTTCTGACGAATGATGTCGTGGTATTGGAGGTTCATGATAATCTTGTTAACGCTGTCGAAGTAACTCTGAGTGCGCTTGGTGAGTTCGGGCATCTTGCGGGCAGCCTCGGTCTGTTTTTCCTTCAAGAGAAGCACCGAATCGTTAATCTGACCCGTCACGCGGTCGATGTCGAGGATGTTTTTCTTGCGGATTTCGATGAGTTTGCCCGACGAAAGGCGCGTAACATTCTTCACCATCAGCAACGACTCCGAAATCTTGGGCAGAATCATCTTCAACTTGTTGATTTCGGCAGTAATCCAATCGATGTACTCGGCGATGCAACTGAGTTTTGGGTCGCTCGAATAAGCAACGTTCAACTTCAAGTTCACGAGCAAGAAGTTGAGGGTGAGGATGTTGAGGTTGAAGTTTTTTAACGGTACAAAAACCAGGTTCAGCGACGTCAACATCTTCTCCAAGCCGCGTATGCTCTTGAGAATCTTGTTCTTAAACATGTTGATACGGCTATTCAAGGAGTACTGCACATTGAGCAACTCCTCAAAAAACTTGTCGTGCTGATTGCCGGCAATGATGTCGTATATCTGTTCGGTCTGACCAGAAATTACCTTCGCGTCCTGATAAAACTTTTTCAGGTAATTGTTGAGCGAGAGGAAGTCCTCCGCCGAACATTCTGTCAACGCCGTGATTTTCACGTCTATGTCAGAAAACACAAGGATGATTTCCTTGATGGATTTCTG